>JBCBTO010000036.1:0-11481 GCA_039818625.1 Pseudomonadota bacterium | reverse complement strand
ATCGCCGACGTCTCCGTCCTCGGCGGCACGGACTCGCTTATCAACATCGTTCAATCGAACGGTGGCGCTGACGGGACCGCTGCAGACGATGCCGATATCATCACAGCACCTCAAGTCATTCAGGACTCGAATGGTGAAGATGGTTTCGGTCCTGGTGGAGGCCTTGAAGGTCTTGATCAGATCGCGTCGGCAGATGGCACTGAAGCAAGTGCGACGGCTGGAAGCGGTGTTGTCACCAGTGGTGACCTCATCTCAACCACCGAGGCTGGTATTGGCGATGACGCGTTCATCGACGGTGCTGCCAATGCTTCTGCGGGAGCGGATGCTGCCCTTTCCGGCTTCGAGCAAGGAATTGAAACCGGTGACAACACTCAGGCAAACGGTATCGCCGCTGCCATCATCGGATCGCATCGCAACGCCAACGTTGTTGGGGAAGATGATGTGGCCGGTGGCGACGACGCTGCAATCGGTGGTGTGAGTGGCGACGCGGACACCCTGTTCTCCTTGAGCCAGTCAAACATGTTGCTCGACGATGATCAGGTGCTCGATGCGCTCGTTCAAAGCCAGGGTGGTGACAGCATCCAGGACGCGAGCGCTCAGGGTGGCTCTGCCATGTCTGGCGATGGTGTGACAGCCAATGGCGTCGGCGGTTCCGGCTCTGTTGGCGATGACATCGTGTTGAATGGCTCAACGATCGCGTCGGCTGACGCGTCAGCTGACACGTCAATCTTCACCCAGGATATCTCGACTGGTGGCAACGTCCAGGTGAACGACGTCGACGCATCGGTCGTCGGCATCAACGACAGCCTGTTCTTTGCAGGTGAGGATGATGAGGATGATGCGACTGATTTGCCCGCGTTGTCCGCGCTCACACCTCTTGAAGTTGGTGACCCGGACGGCGAACTGGCTGGCGATGGAAACGGAACGGACACGATGTTCAGCATCGATCAGGTGAACAGCCTGATGGACAACGACATGGTGACAAGCCCGACTGTCAGCAACGAGTTCAACACGGATGATGTCAGCCAGACTGTGTCTGTGACCGGCGGTCAAGCGACAAGCGGTGACGGCATTGGCGGTGACGGATCGCTCTTTGGATCGTTCGATGTCGGCGACGATCTCCTGATCGACGGTTCTTCCGAAGCGTCGGCAGATGCCTTCGGTGCTGCGGATGCGTTCTCACAGAACATCGTCGTGGGCGCCAACATTCAGGTCAACACTGTTGATGTATCGGTCGTCGGCGGTTCGACGGTTGCCAACATCACCGGCGACGACGACGCATAACGGGATCGCCACTGGCGATACCTGTTTGACAATTCAACAACACTGTCCCCGCGCGGCGAGAGCTGCGTGGGGATTGGCAACAAAAGACCAAAGCTATTTTTAATGACTTTAACAATTGGTGATTGAGGGAGTTTATGCTGTCAAAAAGCTTCAATGAGCTTGCATGGCATTTCGCAGGTTACATTCACCTGAGCGAAGATCTTGCGACCCTTCGCACCCAATATGGTGCGAACGACGCAGCAGAGACCGCTGTTTTCATCAGCGCGCCAGATGTTCTCCAGAATACAGACGGATTTGACCAAAGTGAGGCACCGCAAACGGCAGAGATCGGTGGGCTGCCAACGGCTAATGAGGTGGCACAAACGAACATCAGCTCAATACCCGACGCGCCAGCGCTTTTCATCGAACTCGATGATTTGTTGCCCGGTATAGAACAGGCGATCGCGGAAGCGCTTGAAGTGGCAGATAGTCCCGAAGGGGATGCCGCCGCAGCGTCAGACACGCCGACGGATACCGGCTTGCTGATTTCAATCCCGCCCTTTGACTTGAGCGCCGCCGCGCAGGTGGAAACGCTGCAAGCACAAACGCTAAATGAGATCACAGACAACGACGTGATCATCCAGTCGAACATTGATGCCGGTTCGCTGACATCCGAGCCTGTGGAAACACTCTTGACCACAATGGCGGATGCTCAGCCGGATGGCGCAGATCTCGATGCACTCCTCACGGTCGCCGAAGCGCAGACACCGGCACCGTTGCGCCTTGATCTCGGCGAAGAGCTTGAGGGCAAACTCATATCTGCCGTCGAAAGTCTGTCCGCTCGATTTGACGCAGACGACGCAGAAGCGGAGGGCACTCCTTCGGAAGGTGGGGCGGAAGCGCCCGCAGACTTTGCATTGACGACAACGATAAATGTTGAACAAGGCACGGCGGTCTCCGGCAATGCGGTGCAGAACGTGGAAGCCGAACCTGAGGATATCGATGCACCAGAAGATGGCGAAGATGGCGGCGACACTCCAGCCGAAGACGCAGAAGTCCCAGACGCAACACTTCATACGGGTGGCAATGAAGCCTTCAACGAGGCGACAATAACCGACACCAGTATCGTCGAAAGCGGCCTCATCGTGCTCGGCGACTATTCAGAAAACAATGCCATTGTTCAGACCAACATCTATTCGTTCAATGACAACGTGGATGTGGACGATCTGCCAGCGCTCGACGAAGTCGCAGAGGCGGAAGAGGAAGGCATCGACCTGCCCGATCCCGCCAACACCGTCCATAACGGCGCCGGCTTTTTCGATGAACTGGATGATGTGGTTTTGGAACTTGCAAGCGGCGGTGCCCCGACAACGAGCAACTTCTCAATCGATTTTGTCGATGGTGATTTCTACGACCTCAATGTGCTCAACCAGACCAACCACCTGGTTGACAATGATGCCGTCGCCTATCAGACCGCGACGTCGCAGTTTTTCATCGAAACAGGCGGTAACATCCAGATCAACACCGGGTCCATCAGTGATTTTTATGAGGAATATGATTTCATTTTCGTCGGCGGCGATTTCAACGAACTGAACATCATTGAACAGGTGAACATAGTCCTCGATCTCGATACGGTCTTATTTGACGACGCATTTGACACCGTCGCAGAGCTCAATGACAACACGCTTCTCAACAGCGCGACGATCACCAATGTGGGGGGTGGCGAACTCTTCCAGCCGTTGAGTGATCCGAAGCAGTTCGGGAATATTGAAGAGAGCCTACCATTCGATGCTCTGCGGTCATTCACAGACACAGGTGCGGGTGTTGACGAGCCAGTCGATTTTCTGTCCCAGCAAAATGTGTTGTTCATCACCGGCGACTACTACCAGCTGAATGCGATTTACCAGACCAACGTGATCTCCGATGGCGACATCGGGCTTATCGTGGAAGGGACAACTCTGGACGAGGCGGACACCTCGTTTGAAACCGGTGGCAACATCGCGAGCAATCAGGCGACGATCATTGACCATGACAGCCAAAGTGATTTCCAGCTGCTCGGTGGTGAGTTCTACGAGCAGGATATTTTGATTCAGGTTGATATTCTCGCCGCGTCAAACGATGCGCAGGGCCTCGTGGCGAATGGCGCGACGACCGCTCTTGCGCCTGAACTCGTCGCCTTCACCGGCGATGATGCCGGGCCCGGTGTGGAGGAGCAGCAACAGCTGTTTACCGTAACGTCACAAACGGCAAATGACGCTGACATGATGGGCTCGCTTATGGCATAATGAAGACGGCGGACTTGATAATTACTTTTTTGATTTGAACTTGGTTTCGGGTTTTAAATGACAGACAAGGTCGGCCAATCACCACCGTCGCCATCGGGGGCGGCAGACGGGGCTTCTGAGATGAAGCAACCCGATGTGCAAGCTGGTGCTAAGGGCGGCATAGGCACGGTGGACGCAACACCCTCCAACGACAACACTCAGTTGCAACGCCGCATGGGCGATGATGATTTTCGCCGCGTCCTTTCCGTGGGTCTTGCGCGCTGCAAAGCAAATCTGCTCACAGTCGCGATTTTCTCCTTCGCCGCGAATATTCTGATTCTGGCGGTCCCGATTTACCTTTTCCAGATTTCGGACCGCGTGCTGACAAGCCGTAGCACCGATACGCTCATCATGCTGACGGCCATTGTTGCGGGGCTGATCCTCGCCCATGTTCTCCTCGACATGATGCGCCGCTTCCTGCTCATGCGGGTCGCGGTTGATGTGGAAACGCGCCTCGGCGCCCCGGTTTTGAGTGCGGCGGCCCGCGCGTCTTACAATGGATCAAGCAAGGAATTTCAGGCCCTTGGGGACTTGCAACAACTCCGGTCGTTCATCACCGGCCCCGTGCTTTTGACGATGCTTGATGCGCCCGTCGCGCCGCTTTACGTGCTCGCGGTCTTTCTCATCCACCCGCATCTCGGGTTCATCGTCTGCTGCACGATGGCCGCGCTTTTCATCATCGCGCTCATCAACCAGAAAATGACTGCCGTGCCTTTCGGCAAGGCCAATGCTTTTGCAAGCCGCGCCAACCTTCAGGCCGACGCCATGGCCCGCAACGCTCAGGTGATCAACGCCATGGGTATGACGCCTGAGGGCGTCTTGATCTGGGGGCGCGAGACGGCGGAATCCCTGAAGGCGCAAGTCCTCGGCCAGGACCGTAATATCCTTATGGCCGGGATTTCGAAATTCATCCGTATCGGCACGCAGATTGCCATGCTTGGCTGGGGTGCGGTTCTGGCACTTGCCGGAGATCTGACCGGCGGCATGATCATCGCGGCCTCAATCATCGGTGGACGGGCGTTGGCCCCGGTCGAAGGAACGATTGAGGGGTGGCGCAATTTCATTCAGGCCCGTGCTGCCTTCGCCCGCATCCGATCTTTGCTTCAAGGCTCACCGCTCAACCAGCAAAGGTTGCGATTGCCCAAGCCGCAGGGTCGCCTCAGCGTCGAGCGCGTTCTTTACGTGCCTCCCCCCAACAAGAAAGTCATCTTGAACGGCATTACGTTTTCCCTTGAACCGGGGGAATCGCTCGCGATTGTGGGATCAAGCGGCGCGGGCAAATCGACCCTGGCCAAAATGCTGGTCGGCTCGATCTCGCCGACCGCCGGCAGCGTGCGCCTCGACATGATGGACGTGCGCAACTGGGACCCGCGCCAATATGGTGAGAATGTCGGCTTCCTGCCGCAGGACGTGCAGCTGTTTCCGGCCTCAATCAAGGCCAACATCGCGCGCATGCGCGAGGACGTGACGGACGAACAGATTTTCCAGGCGGCCGAACTCGCCGATGTCCATGACATGATTTCGCAGTTCGCCCAGGGTTATGAGACGCAGGTTTCCATGGATGGCAGCCCGTTGTCGGGTGGCCAGCGCCAGCGCATCGGGCTCGCCCGCGCATTTTTCGGATCGCCCCGTCTCGTGGTGCTCGATGAGCCGAACTCCAATCTCGACACGCCGGGGGAGATGGCGCTCGCGCGGGCCATGAAGGGCGCGCGTGATCAGGCGATCACCGTCGTAGCCGTCACCCAGCGTCCGGCGCTTTTGGGATCGGTCGATAAGATCATGATGCTGAAAGACGGCTCCGTCCAGGCATTCGGTGCGCGCGAGGAGGTCCTGCCTCTCGTCACCGCAAACCGGGGACGGCCATCGGACGCACAACGGGTCAAGGCCGCTGAATGACGGACGGCCTGCAAAGAACAAAATCGCTAAGCGCTTCGGAGGCGCACAGCGGAACGAAGGGAGAAGCCTCGCGGCTTTCGACAAAATGACCAAGGATACTGAAACCCTGATCGATCCAAAAACGGACGTTGACGAAGCGCAACCCGGACAGGAAATCGCTGTGTCCGGACCGCAAAGCAAAGCTGTGACAACGCCGAAAGGAGCACCGGCTGGGCGCGCCAATGACAATGGTCAGGAATGGTATGCGTCGATCCCGCGTTCGGGCAAATGGCCAACAATCGGCGGCATCCTCGTTTTGCTCATGACCTTTGGCGGTTTTGGCGTATGGGCCTCGACCGCACCCGTCGCGGGCGCGGTGATCTCGTCGGGCACATTCGTTGCAAACGGCCAGAACAAGATCATTCAGCACCTTGAAGGTGGCATCATTCGCGAAATTCTGGTCAAGGAAGGCGACATCGTTGAAGAAGGTCAGCCGCTGATCAAGCTCGATGAGACCGCGGCAAAGGCCAATCTCAGGCGGTTGATTTTGCGCAAGGTGCGCCTTCTCGTCACCGCCGCGAGGTTGAAATCCGAGGCCGACCATCACGAAGCAATTGAGTTGCCTGCGACCATTTCAGACCAAGCGAAAGAGGCGGATGTCCGCCGCATCATCATCAGCCAGGCTTTCGCTTTTGATACGCGCAAGCGCAATCTTCAAAGCGAGATAGATGTTCTTGAGCGCGGCATTGATGCCCTGAAGGCGCGGATTGAAGGCGCTGAAGCACAACATGAGGCAGTCATCGATCAGCAAGTCGCTTTCACCGAAGAGGTGAAGGTCAAGAAAGGCCTGCTGCGCAAAGGCCACGTCTCCAAAACCGAAGTGTTGCGGTTGCAAAGGGCGCAGGCAAACTTGCGGGGCGAAGAAGGCCGGCTGCTGTCAGACATTGACGATTCCAAACAGCGTATTGAACGCGCCCGCGCGCAGATCACGCAGCTTCGCAATCAGGCCTCCCAGAACGCGGTTGATGAGCTCCACCGCATTCAGGCGGAACTTGACGATGTACGCGAGCAGATCAGCGCCGCAACGGATGTGCTCGAACGGGTCGACATCATCGCGCCCGTGCGCGGCGTCGTCGTGCGATTGCAATATCACACGCCGGGTGGTGTGATCGAAGGCGGACGGAATGTCATGGAAATTCTGCCAATTCTCGATGATCTCATCATCCAGTCGCAGATCCTGCCAAAAGACATTGACAATGTGCAGATTGGACAGGAGGCCGCCGTCAGATTGCCGGGCCTCAACCAGCGCACGACCCCGATCTTGAACGGTCAGGTTATTTATGTGTCAGCAGATGTTCTGCCAAATGAACAGCGCAGCGCTCAGGCGCAAATCGGCTCCGACATCTATGTCGCCCGGATCAAGCTCGACGCGCGCGAAATTGGTGCCATTGATAGCTTCCGGCCGACGCCCGGAATGCCCGCTGAGGTCTATATCCGTACCCGCGATCGCACCTTTTTCGATTATCTGGTCGAACCGATCCGCGACAGCTTCAACCGCGCGTTCCGCGAAACGTAAACAGCGCGGGCATGTGGGGCGGCTACTTAAAAGCGAGAAAAGCAAAGGCTGCTGCAATAGCTGCCGTAGCACCCTTTGTTGAGCGAAGCCGCCTGGCGTTTGACGAAGCCGCAATCAATCTCGATGCGCCTTATGCGGCGGGCTTTGTCACGGTGTTCATAACCAACGCCGCCGTTGAGCGGGTGCAGACGCTCAACGAAGACATGATGGGCGACGTGCAGACCGGTGTCTGGTGGCGGCTTTTCGGCGTTGATCCGGACCTCGCCGGTCAGAAGATTTCACTTCATAGCGCGAGCGCCCATCCCGACTTCGCGATGGGCTGCGTGAACGGCGAAACATTCAGCCGCTTCCTGTTTTCCGTCATCCATATCCGTGAACTTCAAACACTGGCCAAACAGCATGGGTTCGAAAACGGGCACAATGCCGTTTACTTCGATCATCTGTGTTCAGGCAGCGGCGAGCGCGAGCGATTGCTCTACGAATGGTCGCACAAGTTCGAGCATTTCCTCTAACCAACCAGACGTGATCAAACGCACGGCGCGGTCTGTCTATGGCGCGGCGAGTCCCGAAAGGCTCTCGACGCCCATGTGCTTTTCAAGCTTCGGCAACAGCGCCCACATGTCGCCATTGACCTTGATAGCTTTCTCACCGTCTGCGCGATCTGCTTGATGCGCTCATCGTCAAGCTCTTTCGTGACACCCGTCTGCAACTCACCTTTCTGGACTTGGATCCGCAAGGAATGCGTGTGGGTGATATCGCCCTCGGGGCTCAGATTGAACATGCAATGGATGAACTCGTTGCGGAGCTTCGTGCAGTCATTGAAATGGCGAATGATCCGCTTCAACTCACGCGCGAGCTTCGCGTCCGTCAGATGCACGGCTGCGAGCCGTTCGACAAGATCGATCCGGGCGCGCGTCGTGTTCAGCGTTCCAAACACAACTTTCGCAGACGTCTCGTCGGTCTTCAAAAGGATCATGATCACGTAAATGAACATGCTCTCGTTGTTCGACCAGCAAAACGACAGATTGCCAATCAGGCCGAGGATCAACGTTCGGCGGCTTGAGGTTTCGTGCGACACTTTTTTGATCGCTTTTAGATCGGGTGCTTCCGGCAGATCTGACGTCATGATTCCATCTCCCATCACGCGACCATACCATGAAATGTCAAAACGGTTCCGAGAACCGAAAAGCATGGTTATCCTGGCCGCCTTTGGGAGGGCATTTGGGCGCGATCAACTGTCGAGATGCGTCTCTATATCGGCGGTGAACGTATATCCTTCGCCGCGCACCGTTTTGATGATCTTCGGGTCGGTTGGATCGTCTTCAATCTTCTTGCGCAACCGCGCGATCTGGTTGTCAATGCTTCGGTCAAAAGGCGACCATTTTGTCCCCCTGAGAGCTTCCGCAATCGCATCGCGTGAAAGCACACGTTTCGCGTTGTTCAGGAACAGGAGGAGCATGTTAAAGTCGCTCGTCGTGAGCGCGAGTTCTTCGCCACTTGTTGAATGGACTTCAAATTTAGCCGGGTCAACAATCCAGCGATGAAAGCGGATGAATGTGGGTTGATCCCGCAACGCGTTCTGGTCGGCGCTAACCTGACGTTGGACCTGTTCAATCCGCCGGAGGATCGCGCGGGACCGCGCAACAACTTCCCGTTCATCAAGCGGCTTGATCAGGTGATCATCCGCGCCCGCTTCAAGTGCGGCGAGACGGGTCTTGCGGTCTTCCACATCACTCACGGTGACGAACGGCACGGTATGGTTTCGTCCGACAAACCGAAAGGCGTGGTTGGAATCCATTTGGTCAAAATCGACATTGAGGACCACGAGATCCGCAGCGTGGTTGTCCATAAGCCGTTGTAATTGCGGTTTATTTTTTGCCTTGATCACACTGAAGCCATGCCGTTCGAATGCGCTTTCCAGCCTATCGAGCGTGCGATTGTCGGTATCGCTTATTAATATGCGTTTGCCATTATCAAGCACAATTAAAGGTCCTCCAAACAAAGTTGTCAGAGCCAAATGCGTGCCGCAACGCCTTAGCAGTCAGATATGTGAGTGAGACGTCTTCTTATTGTCTTATTAAGTCTGTGATTACAAATTAGTACATGAAAACGTTTTGAACGCCATGGGAAATTTGCAACGGTTTTGGATATTGGTTACTGCGTTAATCTATGGTTGTTTATGATGCACGGTGCAACCCATTCTGCATCCGCACTCCGTTTCGAAGACACTAGAAGAAAATCCGGACCGGGCAAAGCGGAAAATGTTCAGGTTTGGGAGATACGCACGGGAAAGTCACTCTTTCATGAGGGCGACGTCGCGGACTACATTTATGAGATCGTGTCGGGTGTCGCGCGAAGTTCCAAAGTGCTCGCGGACGGTCGTCGTCAAATCCTCTTTTTCGGTTATCCAGGCACCATCATGGGCGTCTCGGATGGCGCATCCCACGACTTTGATTGCACCGCAATCACGCCGCTCAAAGTCCACGCTTACAACAAAACCGTGTTTCGCGATCTCATGACGGAAGACGGCGCGTTTTGTCGCCGTTTCATGGACCTGACGGCGTCCGAGATGCGCAGAATGCATGAACATTTCATCACCCTTGGCCGCAAATCTGCATCGGAAAAACTCGCATCATTCCTGTGCGCATTGATGGATCAGCATGGCGTGAAAGCCGGCGCGTTCACGCGGGTCCCGCTGCCCATGAAGCAGACGGATATTGCCGATTTCCTGGGCCTGACGGTGGAGACCGTGAGCCGCGTCATGTCCGGGTTCAAGCGTGATAGCACGATCGCGAAACAAAGCCCCAAAACGATCGATGTTCTGGACGAAAGACGCTTGCGCGCGGTCGCCGAACAATCCGCTGACTGAAAGCGGGCGTTAAAGCTCTTCTTGCCCGCAATGGTATTCGCAACGTAGCGTGGTCCCACGTGAAAATTCATGACGCGGGGAGACAGACGCATGGGAGCTGTGAAAGAAAGCCAGTCTTGGACGGCAACGGGATACATCAAAAACGCATCCTTCGTGCCAGCCTATGGCGCGCCGCTCCTTGATATCTTGAAGCCGCAGGCAGGTGAACGCATTTTAGACCTCGGCTGCGGCGATGGCGTGTTGACAGTGAAACTAGTCGAAGCGGGTGCGGATGTCGTCGGCGTGGACGCCTCGCAAGACATGCTGAACAAAGCGGTCGAGCGTGGCCTCACTGTCCACCACATGGATGGACAGGCGCTGACATTCGAGAGCGAGTTCGACGCGGTGTTCACGAACGCGGCTCTCCACTGGATGAAAGATCCTGACGCCGTCGTGCAAGGCGTTAAGCGCGCGCTGAAGCCCGGCGGGCGTTTTGTCGGCGAGTTCGGTGGCCACACCAATGTCGCCGCTCTGGTGACGGCACTCCTCGCCGCGCTCGACAAGATCGGCATCGACGGTCGCACCAAGAACCCATGGTATTTCCCGACACCCGCCGCTTACCAAAAGCGCCTCGAAGCGCATGGATTTGAGGTCGAAAAAATCGCCCTTGTTCCGCGCCCGACGCCGTTGCCGACCGGTGTTGAGGGTTGGTTTGCGACGTTTGCGAATGCCTTTCTGGATGGCGTCACGGATGACCAGAAATCCGTCGTATTGAAAGACGCCATCGCTCTCGTCAAACCGTCCTTGTGTGACGACGAGGGGAACTGGACTGCGGATTATGTGCGTCTGCGTTTCGCCGCACACCTAAAGTAATTTAATTTCGATATTTTCAAACAAAATTTTTTTGTTTAAATAAGACGCAAAGAAAGTGCGAGGCAATGAACCGTGCAATCAAGCGTCACACTTGCTGCGACCGACGACACGACGAACGCGCAGACCCTCACCGTCCGCGTCTGGCGTGGCGGTAAGGACGGCGGCCTCGTGGACTACGAGGTGCCCGCCCGAGAAAATCAGACTGTGCTTGACGTCGTCACCGAAATCCAGCGCCACCATGAACCCGCGCTCACATACCGCTTCGCCTGCCGTGTTGGTGTCTGCGGCTCGTGCGCGATGGTCGTGAACGGCGCGCCGACCTGGACCTGCCGCACCCATGTCTCAAAGGTTGCGGGTGACGGCGCGCTCACCATCGAACCGCTCCGCAATCTGCCTCTGATCAAGGACCTTGCCGTCGACATGACACCCTTCTTTGAGAAATGGGAGCGCGCGGGTGGCGTTTTTGAGGGAACCAAAACCCGGTATGACGACATCGCTGCGATCAGCCCGGACACGAAGAAGCGCAAGCGGGCGGATGCCGCGATCGAATGCATCAATTGCGCGGTCTGCTATGCCGCCTGCGATACGGTCGCATGGGACGAAACCTATCTCGGCCCGGCGGCGCTCAACCGCGCGTGGACCAACGTGAATGACGAACGCCACGCCCACCCAAAAGGTGTGCTCAACGCTGCGACCGCAGAAGGTGGCTGCGGCTCCTGCCA
>JBCBTO010000035.1:0-11564 GCA_039818625.1 Pseudomonadota bacterium | reverse complement strand
ACGACGGTGATGAAGATGACGAGCAGGATCGTTGCGACGTGGTCATAGTCGAAGAGATCCCAGCGACCTTTCAGCTCGGTGCCGATGCCGCCCGCGCCAACGATACCAAGCACTGTGGCCGTGCGAATGTTTCGTTCCAAGATATATTGGATATACGCGTAATATTGCGGCATGACCTGGGGCATGACGGCGTATCGCAGAGCCTTCAGTCGGTTCGCGCCGGTTGCCTTCAACGCCCGTTGTGGGCCGGGGTCAGCGTTCTCGATCTCGTCGGCGAAGAACTTACCCAAAAAGCCGCTCGTATGGAGCGCAAGGGCCATGATACCGGCGATGGGGCCGAAGCCATACATGAGCACGAAAAAGAGCGCGAGGATCAGTTCCGGCATGGCGCGGTTGAAGCTGCAAATCGCGCGGCTTGCCTGATAAACGGCTGCATGGGGCGTGTAATTGCGGGCGGCGCAAATGGCGAGCGGAATGGCGAGCAGCACGGAGAAGATCGTTCCCCAAATCGCCATCTCGATCGTTTCCCACATTTTGATGAGCACCTTGACGAGATAGCCCATGGGTTTGACGAGAAACTCCGCTTCCGTCTCGGTGAACTTCTCTTCGATGACGCTGTATTCTCGCTCCACGCGGTTTTCCACGTAGGAGAACCACGGCAGATTGTCCGGGTCGAAGTTCTCGATGCGGTTTGTTTCTTGAATGGTCGAGACCTGAAGCGGAAACGCCTTTGACAGGAAGTTGCCCGCGCCGTTGATGACCTTCGATTCACCGAATCCGAAACTCGAAGCGACCGCCTGCCAGGTTTCGCTCGCCGCTTTGTCGAGCTCGACATTTTTCGCAGAAAACGCCGCCAGAATGGCGATGACCAGAAGAATACCGATCGTCTTCGGCGTCACTGTGCGGTGAAGCTCCCAGCTTTCTGACGGAAGGCGGGAGGGTGTGTCGGTGATGGCCATCTTATCTCTCCAAACCCTCAGCCCGCGGCCTGGCGCGCGATTGTGGTGATCTCGTCCGCCTCGATAATTCCTTCGGCGGTGATGCGCGTTGGCTCCGCCGGCGCACCGATGAGGTCGCCTTTGTCGCCGCCATAAATGTCATGAAGCTTGGCCTGTGTGAGTTCTTTTGGATTATCGTCGAAGACAATCGACCCTTGTCTGAGGGCTACAATCCTGTCCGCATATTCGATGGCGAATTCCACCTGGTGCAGACTGCAAATCACCGTCGTGTTGCGTTGACGGGACGCATTGCGCAGCAAGCTTAAGACATGACGGCTGACAGTTGGGTCAAGGCTCGCCACCGGTTCGTCTGCGAGTACGACGTCGGGGTCGTTGATGAACGCGCGGGCGATCGCGACACGCTGCTGCTGTCCGCCCGATAGCTCCGACGCGCGACGGTAAATCTGCGTTTCTTCCAGTTCGACTTCTTCAAGAAGCCGGCACGCTTTGCGCTGCTGTTCTTCGGTGAAGAGTTTCAAGAGCGCTTTCCAGGTCGGCACCACGGGAAGAAGCCCTGAAAGGACATTGTGCAACACCCCAAGACGCGGCACGAGATGCAATTGCTGATGGATCATGCCGATGCGTTTGCGGATAGCCTTGAGTGATTTCTGATCAATGTCGACGCCATCAAGACTGGTCTTGCCGCCGGTTGGCATGACGAGGCCGTTCACGGTGTTTAAAAGCGTAGACTTTCCCGCACCAGATGGGCCGAGCAGAACACAAAACTCACCTTTGGGTACGCTCAGGGAGATGTCGTTCACCGCCCGCGTGCCGTCCGGAAATACATGGGTAATCGCATTGAAATCAAGCATCATCCGACCATCAGTGAGGTGTATCAGGAAAAGGCCACGCGATGATGCCGCGTGGCCCAAATGTTCGAAAGCTTAGCGTTCGCCAGCTTTTTCGATGATCTCGCCCTTCACGCGCTTTGTGAGAGCGGAAAGCTTGTCGAGGGCACCGAGCATCTTTTCGAGCGGATAGTCAGTGTCATAGCGATCAACTGTCTTCCCGCCGTATCCGCGAACGAATTGCGGCTCGACCTTCGTGTGGATTTCGCTGAATGCGAGGCGGATTTTCGCCTTGAGTTCAGGGTCAAGTTTCTTGTTCATCGCAAGTGGCGGGTTTGGAATGCCCTCGCTTTTGGCAAGAACCTTGAATTTTGTCGGGTCAATGACGCCTTTCTTGACGGCTTTTTCCCAAGCGTTGAACGACGCTGCCGCCGCCGTCACGCGGCCTTCTTTCAAGGCGGCGATCGAGTTCGTGTGGCTACCGGCAATCACGATCTTGTCGAGATCTTTGGCCGGGTCGATGCCAGCGGCAAGAACCATTGCGAATGGAAAGTTGAACGATGACGTTGAGTTTGGATCACCAACGGCAAGGCTTTTGCCTTTGAGCTGGTCAAGGCTTTCAAGGCCAGCATCTTTCGCAGCGTAGATGCCTGAAAAGTAGACGCTCTCGCCTTTTTTGACGTCGACAGCGAGGAGCTCGGCGTCGCAGATCTCGCGGGCTTGGCCATAGGTCACCGCGCCGTACCAGCCGATATCAGCCTGGTCGTTGCAAAGCCCCTGAACAGCGGCGGCATAAGAGTCACCGAGCTTCAGGTCAAAATGAATGCCGTATTCTTTGGTGATGGCGTTGAACACCGGACGGTAATCGCTCAGCGTATCGCGTGATCCGATTTCTGCTGGAACCATGATAACGCGAACTGGATCGTTGGCAGAACCGTCTGGCAGTTCCTGTGCGTTGGCAAATGCCAACGGCACCACCGCAGCCGCGGCTGCGGCGAGATATTTGAAAAGTTTCATGAGAGCCTCCCCAAGGCGAGTTTGTGATCAGAGGTGCTCTTGTCTGCGCGACCGCGTTTAATCACACCCGCCGCCAAGTTTATGCTGCTTCTGTACCGGTGGATTGAAGCTCTGTTGAAACTTTGATGACGCTCTGGGCCCTTGAAAACACAGGGATTCAGGGAGTTTTAGGGTGAGGTGCTACCAATCGGTTGCTTTTGTTGGCTTTGGAACGCGTAACTCAGTCTTTGACCCTTGTTCGATCCAGTTCCGGTGAGATCGGAATAAATTCCGCATCGTCCCCCGGAGGGAGTGTGAATGGACCGTTTTCCCAATCAGCCATTTTCCAGGCCTCTTTTGCCTCTTCGATGCGATCTTTGGACGAGGAAACGAAGTTCCACCAGATATAACGTTTCTCATTGAGTGTCGCACCGCCAAGCGCCATCAGACGCGCTCCACGTTCGCCCGCCTTCACGGAAATCGTATCACCCGGCCGAAACACCATCATGCGGCCAGCCTCAAAAGTTTCGCCCGCGACAACGACCTCTCCCTCGGTGATGTAAAGCCCCCGGTCTTCATGATCATCCGGCAGCGGGAAGACCGCGTCCGGTTGCAAGACCACATCGAGATAGAACGTCTCCGACTGCATGGTGACGGGGCTCGTCTCGCCAAAGGCCGTGCCGAGGATCAAGCGGGCGGATGTGCCACCATCTTCCACAAATGGCAGAGTTTCCTTCTTGTGATGTTCGAAATCCGGTGCCATGTCTTCCTTGTCTTCGGGCAGCGCGATCCACGTTTGAATGCCGAAGAGACTGTGCTTGGTCGCCCGCGTTTCAGCACTTGTGCGTTCCGAATGTGTGACGCCGCGACCGGCCACCATCCAGTTCACCTCGCCCGGATAGATCATCTGATGGGTGCCAAGGCTGTCGCGGTGTTCAAACTCACCCTTATAGAGATAAGTCACGGTTCCGAGCCCGATATGCGGATGGGGACGAACGTCAATCCCGCCATCGGTGATGAATTCAGCCGGTCCCATCTGATCGAAAAAGATGAAGGGTCCAATCATCTGCCGCTTGGGGGACGGCAAAGCTCTTCGTACCTCGAAACCGCCAAGATCGCGGGCGCGGGGTATGATCAGCGTTTCGAGCGCATCAAGTCCGGCATTCGGACATTCAGGATTGTGAGTAGGATTCCAGCTCATGTTTAAAAAACCTATGTTGTCTCGAGAAGATAATGTCGGACGTTTGGGCCCGTGTCACGGATGTCCAGTTGTTTGACTTGCGCCTGCCTGTCTGCATCGACTTGAGTGATGCGCTTGTGCTGTTCAAGGTGTTCATCCCAACTTGGAAGATGAAATGTTTCAAGCCAAAGTTTGGGATTTTCGACGCTTTGATGCAGTGACCAACTGGTCGCCCCATCGCGATAGCGTTCCTGTGCGAAGTCTCTCAGCCGTTTGATGAAGACGTGTTGATCAGCCTCATCAATGGCATATTCAACAGTCACCATGGCTGGCTGTGACGGCTTCTGGCTTTCGCTCAGCAGGGGCGCTTGGGGCCAGACTGAAACGGGCGACAGGTCCGTGTCTTCCGCTTGCCCTAGATGGAATCTTCGGGTCACGAGTAGCCCAAGCAAAAGTCCGAGCGCTGCCGTGAGGAGCGTCGTTTCGATGGATGTTGCGCTTGCCAGTTGCCCCCAGAAAACCGAACCGACTGCCATTGAGCCGAAAAAGACCATCAAGAAGACCGCCAGGCCTCTTGCACGCACCCAGTTCGGCAAGGCTGTTTGTGCCGAGACGTTGAAGGAGGTGAGTACCGCGATCCATGACAAGCCGCCTAAGAAAGCAGCTCCCATCAGGGTGATGGCAGATGGTGACAATGCCATCGCAAGCAATGCTATCGCCGTGCCGACCGTACCGATATAAACGGTCACATCAGCGCTTAGTGTTCTGGTGAGACGCGGCAGAAGCAGCGCTCCGGACACTGCACCGGCACCAATGAGCGCCATCAGCACACCATAAAGCTCTGAGCCGCCGCCCTCGGCCTCTTTCGCAATCAGTGGCAACAAAGACCAGTAAGCTGATGCGAAAAGAAAGAAGGCAAACGCACGCACCACGGTGGCCAGCATCGGCTGATTGTGACGCACATGACGCAGGCCGGTGGCCATGTCTGCGAAAATCGAACCGTGAGATGCTTGGGTTGTTTGCGTCTCCGGTCTCCACAAGAGTAATGCCAGAATGATGATTACATGGCTTAGCGCATTGATCGCAAAGGGTGCGGAGAGGCCAATGGACGCGATTAATACGCCCGCGAGCGCTGGTCCGATCGCGCGCGATATATTGATGCCCATGGAATTCAACGCAATCGCAGGCTTCAGTTTGTCACGCGGTATAAGCTGTGGAACGACGGCCTGCCATGCAGGGGCCATAAAGGCAGCTCCCGTTCCGATCAACAGGGTGAAGACGATCAGGAGTGTGGGCGTCATGAGATCTTGTGCGACGAGCACGGCCAGAAGGCCGATCACCCCTGTCAACGCTATGTTGATCGTAATAAGCATCCGCCGTTTATCGAGACGGTCGGCAAGTGCTCCTGCAAACAAGGCGAATAGAAACACAGGCAGTGTCGTCGCTGCCTGAACGAGTGTCACGACAGCAGGGCTTGGATTGAGCATGGTCATCAGCCAGCCTGCGCCGACATCGTGCATCCACGTCCCGGTGTTTGAGATGAGCGTCGCCGTCCAAAGCAACGCGAATGCTTTGTGCCCAAACGGAGAAAACGCACCAGCAGAGTGTTTTGGTGTCGCCGCCGCGCTACCATTGGATGACATCGGTCAATTCCTCTCTGCGCTTTTCCGCGTAAGACCGCACGAAGGGACACAACGGAACAATGCGTTGGTCATGTGCCCGGGCATCAGAAATCAGGCGTTCGGTGAGAGCTTTTGCGACGCCTTTTCCGCGCAATGCATCCGGCACAAAGGTGTGATCGGCTATAACAAGGCGCTCAGAAACTTTGGAAATGGTCAATTCGCCTTCCTCCTGCACGTTCAGGTGGTGCGCGCTGTAGTGACCCTTGGTGTCGCTTTCGCTGTAGCTTATCTTCATATCAGTCATGGGTTGCACCTCCCTTCGACGGTGATGGCGAAGCCACGATATTGGTATCGGTTTGTTGCTGTGTCTCAGCGTTCCTCTCTGAAACGATGCGAGACACAACGTCCACTTTCAAACCCGGCACGAGGGTTCGGTTGGGGTTGGCCACATGGCCCCATGTTGTCAGAGTGCCGGTCTCGGGATCAATGACGGTGCTTTCAAAATCTGCCCGTCCTTCGTGGGGGTGTTTCGCGCCATCAGGCTCGTGGACTGTGAAGCGAACTTTTCCCAACATCTCCTGAACGCTCTTTGCGTTCGAAAAAGCCATCGCCTTTTGACGGGCTTCGTGCGGCACCTGATACCGCACCCTGACTGGATTGACCTGCACGATTTCAGCGAGTTCTGTGTTGGCTTCCGCTTCAACAAATTGCCCCGCTTTCGCTGTGATCGAACCGATTACGCCAGACGTTTCGGCACGAATATCCGTGTTTTTGAGATCAAGCGTTGCTTGAGCGAGCTTTGCCGTAGCCTGAGCAAGTACCGCGCGTGCGATCTCAGCATCAAATTTCGCTTGTTGCGCGCTTGCTAACGTTCCCGCGTTTCTGTTGTGAAGTTCAACTCGACGGCTTTCGATTTCTTCTGCGCGTGCAAGCTGCGCTTCGGCTTCATCGCGTTGTGCTTGCGCAACCGCTGCTGCCAGCTCAAATGGTTTCTTATCCATCGTGAAAAGAATATCGCCCTTTTCAACCGGCAATCCCGGATTCACATGCACCGTTGCGACCACACCGGTGACGCGATTGGAGACAATGCGACGGTCGAAAGGCTCAATGACGCCTTTGAAGGTAAAGTCGATGACGGTCTTTGAGGATGGCTCCGCTTTGGATGATGATGTCGCAAAAACTGCACTTGCGAACAAAACGCCCAGCAAAGAAAGCCAAAATGAGTTCGAGTGTTCCATTTTGAAAAGCTGACGCATCATACGTCTCCTATTCTGCTGCGACTTCGGAGGGGAGGGATGGAGCTCCAGGTGCGCCGAAAATCGGTACTGGCGACCAATCTGGAAGCTCGGGAAGCGGCCGAGGTGCGTGAGACGCATAGGCTGCCTTCGCATGGACGATCTTGCCGCCTGTGAAGGTCAGATCAGCCTCAATGTTGATGATGTCGTCTTCATTTATGGCGAAGTAATCACGATCGAGCACCGCGAGATCGGCAAATTGACCGGTCTTGATCTGCCCCTTTTTGCCGGTCTCTCGGCTGAACCAGGCGCCTGCTGCTGTCCAATGATGGAGTGCGTTGTGACGCGTGAGACGATTTTCTGCTGACCAGATCTGATCGCCCCCGCGTCCTTTGCCGCTGATGGCCCAATGGATTGCAAGCCACGGATTATAGGATGACACGCGCGTCGCATCCGTCCCCGCTGCGAGGGGGGTGCCGGACGCCATCATTTTCTTGACGGGCATGACATTGCGCAAGGCATCTTCCCCGTAGCGGTCACGGTAAGCGGTCGTCTGAAATGCAATCCGGTTTTGATAGGAAATGCCACCACCGAGGCGGGCAACCCATTCCATGGTGCTTTCAGAGATCGTTTCGCCGTGGTCGAAGACCCAATTCAGCTCTTCAAGGCCTTTGTCTCGGCCCACCTCTTCGATCAGTTTGAGCAAGCGGTGGGCGCTTTCCTCATAGGTACAGTGGAAGCGGATGGGCCAGCGCTTTTCGAACAGGAATTCGAGCACCGGCTTCAGATCGCCCTCCATCCGCTTGGGAAGGTCGGGCCGTGGGTAGCTGAAGTCCTCGAAGTCGTAGGCTGAGGCAACCAACATTTCGCCCGCACCGACACACTTCAGGTAATCATCACCCTGGTCTGGTTTAACGATATCGTTCCAGCGCTTGAAGTCATCCAGTTCGAAGAATGGCCGCTGGGCGAACAGCTGGTATCCGATGCGTACCGTCTGCTCGCCACGCTTATTGAGTTCACTGATAACACCGTAGTCGTCAGGATAGTTCAAAAACCCACCCGCACAATCAAGTGCGGATGTCAGGCCAAGGCCGTTGAGCGCCTTGAAATAGTGTTTTGTTGATGTGACCTGTTCCTCGAACTCGAGCTTCGGAGCCATGTCAAGCAGTGCGTAGAGTGGCTGTGCATTGGGTCGTGCAATGGCAAGCCCCGTCGGTACGCCGTTGTCGTCGCGCTCCAGTCGACCTGAGACAAACGGCTCATAAAAGTGCTTGTCTATGCCAATGGCACGCAGCGCTGCTTGGTTGAGCCATGCGCGATCGTAAAGGTGCAGCACATAGACCGGCACCTCCGGGGCAACAGCATTGATTTCGTCAATTGTCGGCAAGCGTTTTTCCGCGAACTGATCGACAGACCAGCCACCAACGACCCGGATCCACTGGCCCGCGGGTGTGCGCTCCGCCTGCGCTTTCAGCATCCGCAGACCATCAGCCAGTGATGGAACGTGATCCCATCTCAGCTCCATCGCGAAGTTGTTGCCTTGGCGGATGATGTGGGTGTGGCTGTCGATCAGACCTGGGATCACCCGTTGGCCCCTCAAGTCGATCACCTCTGTGCCCCGACCCTGATGCGCGAGAATATCTTTGTCCGAACCGACAGCAGAGATCAGGCCGCCTGTGATGGCAACAGCACTCGCGTCCGGTTGAGCGGGGTCCATGGTGGTGATTTTGCCGTTGAATAAAATCGTATCGGTCATGCTGCGTTCCTTTCATCGAAGAGCGGACGCCGCCTTGAAGGGTGAGGGAAGAAGGCGTCCGAGGGGCACGGTTGGGGAGTAACCGGTCGCTTAGGTATTTCTGCTGTCGCCAAAAGTCTGGACTGGCGACCAGTCCGGGCTGATCGGAGGCGTGGCGCGCAGATCGTATTTTGCGTAGTCATCGCGGCCATAGACGACCTTGCCGCCCACCACCGTGAGATCGGATTTCAGTTTCGCGATTTCGGTGTCCGTGACGGCGAAATAATCGCGATCAAGAACTATGAGGTCGGCGAGTTGTCCGGCCTTGATCGCACCCTTGCGACCAGCATCACCCGTGAACCATGCCGCATCCGCTGTCCAAAGGCGGAGTGCCTCCTCTCGGCTGAGAAGGTTATCATCGTCATACATGCGCATTCCGCCGCGTGACAGGCCTGTGGACAGCCATTGCAGGGAATACCAGGGGTTATAGGACGACACCCGCGTGGAGTCCGTCCCCGCGCCAACCGGCACACCAAGACTTAGAATCTGACGGAAGTTCGGTGTTTTGCGGAGTTTCTCTTCGCCGTAGTTGGCAATGAAGTCCTCAGCCTGAAACTGGAGCCGGTTCTGGATGGCGATCCCGCCGCCAAGCGCTGCGATACGCTCCAGATTTTTCTCTGAAAAGGTTTCGACGTGGTCGATGAACCAGCCTGGCGTTAGACCCGCGCCTTTGGCGACATCTTCATAAACGGGGAGCAGACGATCGCCCGTCTCGTTGTAGGTGATGTGCTGGCGGAACGGCCACTCACCCTCGCCGAGCACAGTCATAATCTCCCGCTGGATGTCTTCCGCATCGCGGTCGATGTCTGGACGTTGATCAGCAAAGATTTCAAAGTCATAGGAGGCCCACGTGAGGTTCTCACCGGCGCCGACGAACTTCATCATATCATCGCCCGACCCAGCGCGGGTCGCCTTCGTCCAGCGCTTGTAATCGTCAAGCTCGCGCCCTTTCACCTGCGGGAAAGAGTGGTATCCGATCCGCGTGGTCAGAAGGTCGTTCTCGTGCAACCAGTTGAACACTTTATAGGGGTCGGCATCGGGGAACTCCATGCCGCCACCGCCTGCATCTGAGACGGACGTCAGGCCAAGACTGTTCATCTCATCCATGAACTGGATGGAGGAATTGATCTGATCTCGGATGGAAAGTTTCGGTGCGCCGGAGAGTGTCTTGTACATCAACAGGCCGGACGGCGCGGCGAGCAGACGACCGGTTGGGTCACCGTCTTCTTTCTCGATGATGCCGCCGGGATACTCCGGGTGGCCTGCGCGGTTATAGCCGAAATAGTCGATGGCTTTGCTATTAAGCAGCGTCAGCTTGTAAAGGTGGTGCACAAGCACCGGATGGTTCGGCGCAACGGCATCGAGTTCAGCGACTGTTGGGAGACGCTTCTCCTTGAATTGAAATTCCGAAAAACCGCCAGCGACGCGAATGAACTGGCCTTCAGGGGTGAGTTCAGCCTGCATGCGCAACAGGTGCAGTGCTTCTTCAAGGCTGTCGGCGGCATCCCAACGGACCTCGAGATTGTAATTCACACCGCCCCGAATGGCGTGGGTGTGGCTGTCAATCAGACCGGGAATCACGCGCTGGCCGTTGGCGTTGACCACTTGGGTGAATGGGCCAATCAGTGGGGATGTATCTTGTTCCGTTCCCACCGCGATGAACTCGCCGTTGCGTGCAGCCAGGGCGGACGCTTCGGGTTTGGTGGGGTCCATTGTTGTGATGCGGCCATTGAGTAGCACAAAATCAGCTGCTCCAGCTTGAGCAAGTGCAGTATTGGCCGAGACACCAAAGGCGGCAGCGGAGCCAGCGAGAAAGGCGCGGCGGTTCATGGGATATGCGGATTTCGAGATCATTTCTTCATCTCCGATCAAGGGAAAGCGGCTGAGGCAGCGACTGTTCAACAGCCCAGACGGTCCTCACACACGTGCGTAATCTCAAGCGACCAGTGCATGGCCGGTGAGCGCTAAAACTGCGGTCGCTGCGAGAAAGAGTTTCTTCGTCTTTGTCAAAAGGCCCCTGCGTTTCATCATCGTCTTTGTCCATATCAATCTTGAGTAATTGGTGCGGTTTTCGCCTGTGAGTGGGAAAAGCTCGCACTCACGAAACCAAGCGAAGTGACCGGCGCAGCCAGGCGTCGCCGCCAGCCGCTTGCTTGATTTCGATTTTAAAGGGTCGGCCCGGGCGCTAACGGTCGGCCCGAGTTGTTTTGCCTATTAGGCGGCGATACCTGCCTCAGATGCGTGTTCGCCCAAAGCCCATTTCGAGAAACGAACCTGAATGCCATAAGGCGTGTGGGTCTTGAGGATGTCCATGACACCGTCATAGGTTTCACCACGCGCCCAGTCTTGCTGGAGTTCAAAGACAAATTGCAGGGCGTTCATGGGAACTGCACCAGCTTGTGTGAGGCGGTCCATGGCACGCTCATGGGCTTCCGGGGTAACATCGCCACAGGCATCGGCTGGGATGTAAACCTCATATCCCTCACGCAGCAGGTCCAGCGTGGGGAACATCACACACGCCTCAGTCCAAAGACCTGCGAGCACAATTTTCTTGCGGCCCGTCGCTTCAACGGCAGCGCGGAAATTGGCATCCACCCAGGAATTGATGGACGTGCGGTCTATGATTTCCTGATCGGGGTAGAGGTCTGTCACTTCGGGCATAAACGGGCCCGAAAAGCTGTCTTTCGCGACAGTTGAAATCACCGTTGGCAGGCCAAACAGTTTTGCACCTTTCGCGAGGATTTGGACATTGTGCATCACCGACAGGCGATCATGACTCTCGACGCCTTGGAACATGGCGGGCTGGAAGTCGATCAATACGAGAGCGGCGTTCTCCGGTGTGATCATCTCTTGCTTTGACATTGCTGTTTCCTTTCGTGGTTGCAGTCGTGGGAGGTGCGTTAAAGGGTTTGGGTAGTGTCTTCGACTTTTGTCGAGCTTTCAGTGCTGG
>JBCBTO010000034.1:0-11832 GCA_039818625.1 Pseudomonadota bacterium | reverse complement strand
ATGGCACCACCGCGTGCATCGGCCCCATCGGCCTCATTATCGACAAAAGTACTGTTCTCAACATAAAAGCCCAGAAAATTGGGTGACATTGGATTGATGGCAAACGCACCACCCGAAGCGTTTTTACCAAACGTTACATTTCCTGAGAACGTGCTCGATTGAACCGACACATCATCGGTCCCTTGCACGTAAATCGCGCCTCCCAAAGCATTCGCGCCACTTGTGGAATTGCCCGCGAAATGGCTGCTTTCGAGCATCAGAAACGTGCCGACATTAAAACTGTAGTAGGCAGAAGCCATTTCGACAGCTCGAATTGCGCCTCCGCTTTCCCTGTCCCCACTGGTTCTACCACCGGTTAAAGTCAACGAATCAAGCGCAATCGGATTTAGAAATCCGGAGGCAGGAGGAAATGCCGAATAATCCCCCCGCGTGTAGATGATCGTCGGATTATCGATGTTGAAAATCCGGCTGTTGTCCGCCAGGCGATCTTCGCCGTCGAGACTTGCCATCACATCAGTGATGAAATTCTCATCCACGACATCATTGCCGTCCGCGTCGCCCGAGATCGTAACATCCGTTCCGGTCGAGCCGTCGATGGAAACCGATTCCGTGATCGCGATTTCACCCTGGACCAGTCGGATGAGGCTGTTTTCGCCACCCGTGAAGACCGTCGGGTCGAATTCGATCGTATCGAGGCCCTCGGTGTCGTTTGCGAGGATCACAGCCTCTCTGAGCGTTGTGCCCGCTGCTTCGTCTTCAGCGGTGTCGCCCGCGCGATCTACAATGATTGTCGTCATAAAACTTCGCCCTCAAGCCCCAAATGCATTCAAAATACACCGCAAAAATAAGCGGTTAGCCGATGATCGTGGTTATCAAACGGTTGCGGGGATAGGAAGGGAAAGGCGGAAAACGTGATCGCTCGCCGTGAAATATGGTTAAGGCGGTGGCAAATGCGCAACTTTCCGTGAGGTCGGCGTGATGTCCAAAGCCAATCGGGTCAGAAAAACATCACATGACGCGTGCTTCGCGCCTTATCTTTTCGCGTTGTTGCCCACGCTTTGAGAATCAGGAGACTTTTTTCAGGAAGCCGTCGATCTGGCCGGACAGGTTATCGCTCGCGCTTTTTACACGGTTCGATACCGCAAGCACTTTCTCTGCTTCCTGGCCTGTTTTCTGAATGGTGCCTGACATGGAATCAACGCTCCTTGCCGCCGTTGCGCTGTCATCGGCGGCGAAGCTCAGCCGCTCAGAAATCTGCTTGGTCGACGCACCTTGTTCTTCCACTGCGCTCGCGATCACTGTGGACAGTTCCGTGATGTCGCCGATTGCTTGTGAGACGCTTGCGATCGCGGTCACCGTCTCACCCGAGGCGGCTTGCACGCGCGAGATCTGATCGGCGATCTGATCTGTTGCACTCGCGGTCTTTTCAGACAGTTGTTTGACCTCGGCTGCGACGACCGCAAAGCCGCGACCGGCCTCACCTGCACGCGCGGCCTCAATGGTGGCGTTCAAGGCGAGGAGGTTGGTCTGCTCAGCAATATCGCGGATGAAACCGATGACTTCGCTGATGCGGTCGGTCGACCGGGCGAGTTCATCAATGCCAGCGCCGGTTTTCGAAATCATTTCCGAAGCGCTCGTGATTGCGGCGCTTGTCTGGGTCGCCTGTTTTGCGATTTCATCGACCGTTGTCGACAATTCTTGCGTGGAGTCCGCGATCAACTGGACATTGTCCGATGCGCCATTGGTGGATTTTTTCGCCTCTTCCGCCTCTTCCGATGCGGACAAGGCGGCGAACTCCAGCATGTTGGCCGTGCTTTCCATGCCCTCGGCTTCACCCTTTAACTGGGTGAGAAGATCTGAAATCTCAGTTTTGAACTGAGCAATCTCGCGCGCCAGGATCGCCGTTTTCTCAAGTTGCTGCTCGTGCTCCTCTTGGCTTTGGCGTTCAAGGCGGTTTTTCTCTTCAATGCTGCTCGTAAAAGTAGACAGCGAGCCCGCGATCTGTCCGATTTCTTCAAATCGGGACTTAACGTCGGCCGTCGTCACCGTATCCCCGCGGGCAACAGTCAAAATGGCATCGGCGACGCGTGACAGAGGTCTCAGCACGATCCCGATGATAACAAAGCTCGCAACCCCGCATATCAAGAGCAGGCATAGTGCGATGAGGCCAAGGTCCCATGCGAGGAGATTTGCAGCGGCAAAAATTTCCGCAGTGCGCTGTTGGACAACCAATGTGTAGTCGGCATTCATGATGCCAAAGCGCGTGAGGATGAACTTCACCTCATCGCTCGACGTTCCGGTCACGTATCCCATGACCTGTTCGCCTTCGCCCACGGAAATCGTGGCGGGCTCAACATATGTATCGGCGCGTCCGTCTTTATAAAAAGCAATGGGGTTTTTATCACGATCAACCAGAAAGACGCCGCCGGTGTCACCGATCATCCCGAAACTGTCGAAGGTTTTGCCGAGACTGGCCGCGGAGAGCTTAGCGATGACATAGCCCGAAAACTCACCTTCGATCATCATTCGGGCTGAGATGTGAGCCTGAAAATTGCCGTTCGCACCTCTGGTAAAAGGGGTGATAAATGCACCGCTTTCGGGCGCAGCTTCAACGGCACGTAAAAGTTCAGCGCTGTCCCCGATCTCAGGTTTTTCGTTCAGGTTTGCGCCGAACTCGTCGCCCTTCAAACCCGAATAGAGCACCGTCCCATCTTTCGCGACGAGAACGATATCGTCGAATGCCGATTGCTCAAGGTAATTCAAAACCGTAGCGTGGTGCGCCTCGTGCATGAATTCGTAGATTTCGGTGCCTTCGCCGATGTGGATTTTTGAACGATCACCCTCGACCAGAAAGATGGCGCGCAACGCTGCCGGATCGCTGCTTTCCCAGCCGGATGCAAGGTCAACAAACGCCTTGATGAACGTGTTCGTCTGCGTTTGATACGCAACTTCATCCGCCGCATTCTTAAAGAACGCTTTGGACCGTTCGACATTGGCCGTGAGGACCCGACCTAACCGATCATTTGAACTTTCCTCAAAGGAAGCCTGCACAGTTTTAAAACTGAATAAGAAAAACAGCCCTATCGCGATGGCGCACGACAACAGGACGAGTGCAGGTAGAAATGTCGAAAGACGGAAAGACATAAATTGATCACCACAAGCCACGGGTCGCTTACTTCGACCTGTATCAACCTGCTGCAATACTTTAAATGATACGTTAATCGACCAATCACATGCATCAACTGATTACGATTGATTAACTAATTCCTGAGCGGAAGCCCAATATTCACCCCGTTTTAAGTACTTCCAACTACGCTAGGTTGTGTAACGCGTGTGAAGGAATACTTTCACATTCCCTTGAACAGTTAAGAAAATGATAACGGGGTGGCACATGTCCAAATCATCTTCACTTTCCAAACTCGCTTTGGCAGGCGCTGTGGCAACGGCTCTTGCGAATGCTGCAACTATCGAAACCGCAAACGCCGAAGCAAAGGAACGCTGCTATGGTGTTGCAAAGGCGGGTAAAAATCACTGCAAAGCGGGCGCTGGCACCACATGCGCGGGCTCGTCAACAGTCGATTACCAGGGCAACGCATGGTCGCTCGTACCGAAAGGCACATGCGAGACGATCGTTCTTGATGGCGATCGCAAAGGCTCACTGACAGAACTCGACCGCGATCTTCCCGCTTAAGCGACTTGATCACCAAACTCGGGATAGTGTTCGATGGGTGGCCCCTTACAGACTGCGCCTGAAATGACCGGCCTGCCGCGGCGGGCTGGGGTCGGACTGCGTGAGGACCACTACGAGGGCATTCTCGATAACCCGAGTGACACCACTTCTCCGGGTGAGAGCCAACCATGTGTCAACTGGTTTGAGTTCCACCCGGAAAACTACATGGGTGATGGCGGCGCGCCGCACCACTATCTTGCGCGTGTGGCGGAGCGTTTTCCGCTTTCCATGCACGGGGTTGGGCTTTCAATCGGCGCGGCAGGCCCACTTAACAAGGCCCATCTCAACCGTTTGAAAGGCCTCAACGAGCGCTACCAACCAGCTGCCGTTTCCGAACATCTCGCATGGTCGACGCATGAATCGCATTACATGAACGATCTTTTGCCGCTGCCCTTCAACCAAGAGACACTCTTGATCGTCTGCGATCATATTGATGAGGTGCAGGCCCATCTCGGGCGCACCATTCTTCTTGAAAATCCATCGTCCTATCTCGCCTTTCAGGAGAGCGATATGGACGAAGTGACCTTTCTGGACGAGGTCGCGCGGCGAACGGGCTGCGGCCTTCTTCTCGACGTCAACAATGTTTTCGTGTCCGCCACCAATATGGATTGGTCGGCAGAGCAATATATTGATGCGTTCCCGAAACACCGGATCGGCGAAATCCATTTGGCCGGTCATGACGAGCAGGCGCTGAGCGACGGCTCGCCGTTCTTGATCGACAGCCATGACCGGGAAGTGGCCAACGATGTCTGGGCACTCTTTGAACAGGTCATCGAGAGCACCGGGCCGATCCCGACCCTCATCGAATGGGATGCCGATATTCCCGCCTGGCCCGTCCTTGTCGCAGAAGCCGCGCGGGCGGATCGTGTTCTTCTCTCGTCACAGCGGGCCGGTTATGCACTCGCTGGCTGATCTCCAATCCAATTTCAAACGCAGCCTCGTTGATCTCGACGGCCCTGTGCCCACCGCGATCAAGAGTGAGCGGGCGGGCGAGCGCTTCAACATCTACCGCAACAATGTCGTAGCGAGCCTGATCGATGCGCTTGCAGACAACTTCCCGGCGGTGAAAACCCTTGTGGGCGATGCGTTTTTCAAGGCGGTCGCGAAGCACTGGGTTTTGGACAATCAGCCAGACCAGCCGATGCTGTTTTCCTATGGCGCAGGTTTCGCCGACTTTCTGGATCACTTTGAGCCCGCAAGAGCAGTCCCCTATCTCGCGGACATCGCACGCCTAGAGCAAGCGCGGCGGGAGGCTTATCACGCGGCGGATGGCGCGCCCATCTCCATCGCGTCTCTGCAAGACATTCCGCCACATTTGCTTGGCGATGCGATTTTCATTCTGCACCCGGCCGCGCGTCTGGTGCAAAGCGGCTTTCCCGTGCAAACTATTTGGGAAAGCACTCTGGACAAGCCCAGCAATCAACCGCTCGACTTGTCCGCATGCCCGGCGGAGAGCGTTCTGGTCACGCGGCCGGCACTCGATGTCGAACACCAGGTCATTGATCACGTGACTCTGGATTTCATCAATGCCCTCGGACAAGGTCTGACACTGCATCAAGCGATGTCATCGGGGAGACTTTGCCCAGACACGGAACTTCCATCCATCTTGTCTACGCTGTTTAACACAGGAGCCGTCGGCGCAATCACGCTCACGGATGATCCACAATGACACTTATCTCCTCCGCGTTGTCCTCGGGACGCTCAGCCCACGACTCTTTCTTTAAAAAACTCACCGGTCTGGTCGAAAAATGTTCTGCGGGCCTGGTCGCTCGCATCGTTTTTCTGAGCGTGCTGTTTTTCTATTTCATCAAATCGGCACTGACCAAAATTGATGGCTTCTGGCCGAATGCGAGCGCATATGCGCAGATCCTGCCGCATCGGGCGGCGGAGTATGAGTATGTGATTTCGCGTTTTGAACCGTATCACCATTTCATCGTCTATCTGGGCACATATGGCGAGTTTATACTGCCGGTGCTCGTGGTCATCGGCCTGTTTGGCCGGGTCGCAAGTCTCGGCATGATCATCTTCATCGCCGTTCAGTCCGTGGTCGATATATGGGGGCATTTCGTCGATGGTGGTTTGCCATTCGATAAGGTCACCACGGGTATCATCGCCGATCAGCGCCTGATGTGGGTGTTTATCTTGATGGTGATCGTCGTGCGCGGTTCCGGCGCGCTTTCGGTCGACCGCTGGCTTGGTGAGAGATCACACAAAACGCCCGTTTAAGGGCGCGTTTCACGGTAAACCCAGGCGGGCTCAGTGTCCGCTTGCCAAATGCCACGTTTTCGCGCTCTTGCTACGTTTTCCTCCTTCTCGTAAGGGGAGAAATAAAGCCGGTAGGCCCAGGCGAGCCCTTCTTCGACGAGCACGGCGTTCAAAAGGCGCTCGCCCGCCGTGCAGGTTGCGACATTTCGAAAATGACGGTCGATCGTGCGGGTTTTGCAGGTCACGGTTTTGCCTTTGACCAAAGCTCTCAGGCGCGACGCTGCGCGCCGTCCGCATGGCCACGTGCCGCCACCCGTCGCAGCACATGTCTGTTCGTACTCGGGAGCATCAATGCCGTGGAGGCGGATTGTGCTTTCCCCGATTTTGAGGGAATCCCCATCCAATACGGTCGCCCGGCCTTTTTCGTCCTCGCCCAAAAAG
Organism: Pseudomonadota bacterium; assembly: GCA_039818625.1. Lineage (GTDB taxonomy): Bacteria > Pseudomonadota > Alphaproteobacteria > Rhizobiales > JACESI01 > JBCBTO01. Next base: position 5,456 of record JBCBTO010000034.1, on the reverse strand, counting down.
CCGCGTTCGATGAACGCGATGAGGATGAAAAGCACGCCGAAGATGATGATCACCGTCAGCCAGTCCTTCACCTTCCGAAATGTCATTCATCCGCCATTCGCATTGCGTCGCCTCGCCTTTCATGTCTGAACCAGAGAGCTCATCTCGGTGTCAAGCGGCTGGAACAATGCCTTGCGCCTTCGCAAGCTCGATGATATATGAGCCTTAACAACTCAAATCATCGTTTGAGAGTGGGCCCCCGGGACCCGCTCTTTTTTGTTGGTTTTACCGCATCACAGGATGGCACCTTGGAGTCAGATCGCCGCATTGTCACGGAAACGGGTCTCAACGCCCGCATTGCGTCTATTGTGGAGCCGGTCATTGAAGATCTCGGCTTTCGTCTGGTGCGCGTGCGGACATCCGGTCTCAATGGCATGACGGTTCAGATCATGGCGGAGAAAAAAGACGGCATGATCGCTGTCGAGGATTGCGAGGAGATCAGTAAAAATATTTCACCGGTTTTGGATGTGGAAGATCCGGTTAAACAGGCGTATCATCTGGAAGTGTCGTCGCCGGGCATTGACCGGCCCTTGGTAAGAGTTGACGATTTTGACCGCTGGTCCGGCCATCTTGCCAAGCTGGAGCTGACGGTGCCCAACAATGGTCGTCGTCGCTACAAAGGTGTGGTGCTCGGCACCCGGAGCGCCGAAGACGGCGCCATGATCGGGATCGAATTGCCCGATGCGCCAGAAGGCGAAGAAACTAAAGTGTGGCTGCCGCTCGATACCGTGGCGGAGGCCAAGTTGATCATGACCGACGAATTGATGGAAGAAGCCGCCCGGCGCGCCAAACCCTCCTGAAGGGATGGCGATTGAACGTTAAGGGCGTTTGAGAGAGGAAAAACCCATGGCCGTCAGTGCAAACCGTCTGGAACTTTTGCAGATTGCCGATGCCGTCGCACGCGAGAAGGTGATTGACCGCGAAATCGTCATCACCGCGATGGAAGATGCGATCCAGAAAGCGGCGAAATCGCGCTATGGTGCCGAGACGAACATCAACGCAGCGATCGATTCCAAGACCGGCGAGATCAGGTTGCAACGCCTGCTTGAGGTCGTCGACCATCTGGAAGACCCGTCAACGCAAATCGATATTGTCACCGCGCAGCAACAGAACCCGGCTGCAACCCTCGGCGATTTCATCGGCGAACCTTTGCCACCGCTCGATTTCGGACGGATTGCGGCGCAATCGGCGAAACAGGTGATCGTGCAAAAAGTCCGTGAGGCCGAGCGCGACCGGCAGTTCGACGAATTCAAGGACCGCATTGGCGAGATAATCAACGGCACGGTCAAGCGCGTGGAATACGGCAATGTTATTGTGGATCTTGGACGGGGCGAGGCGATCTTGCGGCGCGATGAGCTGATCCCGCGCGAGACATTCCGCTATGGCGACCGGGTTCGCGCGTTTGTGCAGGATGTGAGGCGCGAGCAACGCGGCCCGCAGATTTTCCTGTCGCGCAACGCGCCGGAATTTATGGCGAAACTGTTCGCCCAGGAAGTGCCTGAGATTTATGATGGGATCATCGAAATCCGCCATGTGGCACGCGACCCGGGCTCGCGGGCGAAGATCGCGGTCATTTCAAATGATAACTCCATCGACCCCGTCGGGGCTTGTGTTGGCATGCGCGGCTCGCGCGTGCAGGCTGTCGTCAACGAACTTCAAGGGGAGAAGATCGACATCATCCCATGGAACCCGGACCAGGCGACCTTCATCGTGAACGCGCTGCAACCCGCGCAAGTGGCAAAGGTGGTGATCGATGAAGACCAAAACCGGATTGAGGTGGTTGTTCCAGACGATCAGCTGTCGCTTGCCATTGGTCGGCGCGGCCAGAATGTCCGTCTCGCCTCACAACTCACCGGTTGGGATATCGATATTCTGACGGAAGAAGACGAATCGGAACGTCGCCAGAAAGAGTTCACCGAGCGCACGGCGCTTTTTGCCAATGCGCTCAATGTGGACGAGGTGGTCGCACAGCTCCTGGCATCCGAGGGCTTCACATCGATGGAAGAGATCGCTTACGTGGAACTCGACGAGATCGCCTTCATCGAGGGTTTCGATGATGACACGGCGAGCGAGTTGCAGTCACGCGCGCGAGAATTCCTTGAAAAACGCGATCAGGAACTTAACGCCGAACGCGTCGCACTCGGCGTCGAAGACAGTCTTTTCCAAGTGCCGAATATGACGATTGCCATGATGGTGGCGCTCGGCAAGGACGAGATCAAGACGCTCGACGATTTTGCGGGCTGTGTCGCAGATGACCTGCTCGGCTGGACCGAACGCAAGGACGGCGAAGTCAAACGCTTCCCCGGCACGCTGGAAGGCTTTGATCTGTCACGCGAAGACGCTGACAGCATGATCATGGCATCGCGCGTACAGGCCGGATGGATCACTGAAGACGATCTCGCTGCGGATGAGGCCGATGCCGATGAGGGCGCCGAAGGGGCGTCTGAAACTATGGAAGGGGAAGACGCCTAGGGGCGGTCCTCCGGCTCTTAACCTTGAAAGGGTGCGTTTCATGCGCAGCGGGCCGGAAGATCACCGAGGGCAAAGCGGGAAAAAGCCGACGCCGGAACGGACCTGTATCGTGCAGCGGGTGACGAAGCATCCAAACGAGATGATCCGTTTTGTGCTTGATCCAGACAACGCAGTGACGCCGGACATCAAAGGCACGCTGCCCGGTCGCGGGGTTTGGGTCACCGCCACGAAAGCAGACATTGACATTGCCGTTGAGAAGCGGTTGTTTTCGCGGGAGTTCAAAACGAACGCCCAAACCGCTTCCGACCTTGCAACGCGCGTTGACCAGCTTATCGAGCAATCAACGCTCCGCTCGCTCAGCTTGACCGCGAAGGCGGGACTGGTGACGACAGGATTTGCCAAGGTCATGGCGGCACTCGACAAGCGAAGCGCTGTGGCGCTTCTTTTCGCACAGGACGGGGCCGATGACGGCATCCGCAAAGTGCGGCAAAAACTGAAGGCTCTGGGGCAAGTGGACCGCGTCAGCGTTCATCAAAGTCTGCATTCGGAGCAAATGGCCTTAGCCTTGGGGCGGGTAAATGTGATACACGCTGCGCTGAGAGATGGCGGTGCAGCCAAACTCTGCCTTGCGACCCTTCGCAAACTCGAGCTCTACCGGGGCTTGACGGCGATGGACGAGCGGGCAGACTTAAGAGATGGACTGTGATGCCCGTCGGCGAGCGGGCGGAAAAGAGTGACCAACGCATGAGCGACACGAAAAATACCGGCGATGAAAAGGGCGGCGAAGGCAAGAAAACGCTTTCGCTGAAGCGCAATGTGGGCGGCACCGTTCGCCAAAGCTTCTCGCACGGTCGCACGAACACCGTTGTGGTTGAGAAAAAGCGTCGACGCTTTTCACCCCCCGGCGGAGCACCGGCTGGCGCGGGCGGGGCACCGGCGGCAGATCCTGCTCCCGTGGTCGAGACCCGTCAGCCAAAGCCAAAACCGCAAGCACCCGCAAAACAACCGGCAGCACCCCGTCCGCCAAGCGAGCCATCGGGTTCGGGCGGCGCGATTTTGCGACAGCTTTCAGCAGACGAGCAGGAAGCCCGGGCCAAGGCTCTTGCTCTGGCACGCGAGCGCGAAGATGAGCGCGTTGCCCGTGAACGCGAGGCCGAAAAAGAACGCCAGGCGCGCGCTGAGGCTGAACGCCTCGAAGCGGAAAAACGCCAGGCCGAAGAGGCGCGCCTGAAAGAAGAAGAAGAGGCCCGCCAAAAGGAAGAAGAAGCGCGCGTTGCGGAAGAGGCTTCCAAGGCTGCGATGGCCGCGGAAGCGAATCCAGCCGCGCCTGCCGCGAAGCGGGCCGCTCCTGACGAGCGCGCCAAGCCTGATGAGCCGAAAGGTGCGCTCAAGGCTTACGAGCGCCCGAAAGCGGCCGAGCCCAAGCCAACACGGCGCAACGAAGAGCGCAGGCGTGGCAAGCTCACCCTTTCAAACGCGCTTGAAGATGAACAGCGCGAACGCTCTCTCGCCTCCATCCGCCGCCAACGTGAGCGGGAGAAAGCGCGGGCGGCGGCCAAGGCGCCGCGTGAGAAGATTACGCGCGATGTCGTCATTCCCGAAACGATTACCATTGCTGAACTTGCAAACCGCATGGCGGAGCGGTCCGTCGATGTGGTCAAAATGCTGATGCAGCAAGGCCAGATGATGAAGGCGAGCGACATCATCGATTCCGATACCGCCCAGCTCATCGCCGAAGAGATGGGACACAAGGTAACCCGTGTCGCCGAATCCGATGTGGAAGAGGGTCTCTTCGACGATGTCGTTATCGACGAGAATGCCGGGGCGACGTCACGTCCGCCGGTCGTCACCATCATGGGCCATGTCGACCACGGCAAGACGTCTCTCCTCGACGCACTCAGAAACGCGAATGTTGTCGCTGGCGAAGCGGGCGGGATCACGCAGCATATCGGCGCATATCAGGTTGAGCACGGCGGCTCGAAGATCACCTTTATCGATACGCCCGGCCACGCGGCCTTTACCGCAATGCGGGCGCGTGGTGCGCAGTCGACTGATATCGTCATCCTGGTGGTGGCCGCCGATGACGGTGTGATGCCCCAGACGATTGAGGCGATCAACCACGCCAAAGCGGCTGAAGTGCCGATCATCGTCGCGATCAACAAGATGGACAAACCCTCAGCGGAGCCATCGCGCGTGCGCAATGAACTTCTGCAACATGAAGTGTTTGTCGAGAGCATGGGCGGCGACGTTCAGGAAGTTGAAGTTTCCGCTCTCAAGGGCACCAATCTTGAAGGACTGTTGGAAGCGATCACGCTTCAGGCGGAAATTCTAGAGTTGAAAGCCAACGCAGATCGCGCCGCACAAGGCACGGTCGTCGAAGCAAAGCTCGACAAAGGGCGCGGCCCGGTTGCGACTGTACTCGTTCAGGCGGGCACGCTGCATGTCGGTGACATCGTGGTGGCCGGGGCGAGCTGGGGCAAGGTGCGCGCGCTCATCGATGACCGCAACGCGCAGGTCAAGGAAGCACGCCCTTCCAAACCCGTTGAAATTCTGGGCTTTAACGGCGCGCCGGATGCGGGCGACCGGTTCGCCGTTGTCGAAGACGAGGCGAAGGCACGGGAAGTGACCGAGTATCGCGAGCGGCAAAACCGCGAGAAGGCGATGGCGAAATCGGTATCGCAGCGCGGTTCACTCGAGCAGATGCTCAACCAGTTGCAGACATCCGATCTCAAAGAGTTTCCGCTCGTCGTCAAGGGCGATGTGCAGGGTTCAATTGAGGCCATCATCGGCGCGATTGACAAGCTTGGCACCGACGAGGTGGCGGGCCGCGTCATTCACTCGGCGGTCGGCGGGATCACTGAATCCGACGTCACGCTCGCGGCTGCATCAAACGCTCCGATCATCGGCTTTAACGTGCGCGCGAACAAACAGGCGCGGGCCGCCGC
>JBCBTO010000033.1:0-11984 GCA_039818625.1 Pseudomonadota bacterium | reverse complement strand
ACGCTGACTTCAGGCGCAAGCAAGCTGAACCAGCGGGTCGATGCATTCTTGTCGAAGGTTGCGGCGGCCTGACTTCTGCTCACATTGCGGGTTCAGCTTCGCTCAAACTCCGCCTCACTTGTGTGATGGCCATCGCTTAGCGTTGGACATGGTCCTTCAGCTATTTTAGTGTTGCAGGGACCAGCGGATAGCCGCCTTCCCAGATCATCAGGGCTTTTCCATGCGCAAAATTCTCGTCCTGACCGGCGCGAGCCGCGGCATTGGCCATGCCGCCGTCAAGCGATTTTCGTCAGAAGACTGGCGCGTCATCACCTGTTCACGTCAGGCCTTTGATGAACGGTGCCCGTGGCCCGGTGGTGAACAGAACCATGTGCAGGTCGATCTCGCGGACCCGGCAAGCCTGCGACGGGCGGTGGACGATATCAAACGCAAGATTGCGGACGATGGCGGGCAGTTGAGCGCGCTCGTTAACAATGCCGGGATCAGCCCGAAAGACGAGAGTGGTCAGCGCCTCACGTCAACAACGACATCGATGGAGACTTGGCAACACGTTTTTCAAGTCAATTTCTTCGCGCCGATTATGCTTGCACGGGGCCTCTTCGACGAGTTGAAGGCGGCAAGGGGAGCCATTGTCAATGTCACGTCGATTGCCGGTTCACGCGTTCATCCTTTTGCGGGGACCGCTTATGCGACATCGAAGGCGGCGCTCGCGGCTCTGACGCGCGAAATGGCGGCGGATTTCGGACCTTTTGGTATTCGGGTCAATGCGATCGCGCCAGGTGAAATCGACACAGCCATTCTTTCGCCGGGAACCGAAGACCTGGTTGAGGAAATACCACTCAGGCGTCTTGGCCAGACCGGCGAGGTCGCGGAGACCATCTACTATCTGTGCTGTGAAAACTCGAGCTATGTCACGGGTTCGGAAATCCACGTCAATGGCGGTCAACATGTTTGATTTCTCTGACTAAGTTTCGCCGTGTTAAGCCGTAATTAACGACGTTTCAGCTACCCAATGTACTCCGACAAACGGAGGGTGGCATGGCCGGGTTGATTAACTCCTTTTCTATCAAATCTCGCATTTATCTCATCATCGTCAGCGTTTTAGTTGCTGGCGTTGTGTTTCTGGGTTTCGATCTTTATTCCAAATATCATTCTCTTTACAAAGCGGTTGATTTGCGACTGACACAGCAGGTCGAAAACGCAGTCAGCATCCTTAAAAACTATGATGGGATGGCAGAATCCGGTGCCATCACAGAAGATGAGGCCAAAGAACGCGCCCTGCAGCAAATTGCAGCGCTGCGCTATGGCCAATCCGGCTATTTCTGGGTCCATGCGACGGACATGACCTTCCAGGCACACGGGGCAAAAGCATCTCTTGCTGGAACCAGTCTGCTGGACATTAAACGACCGGCGCATAACGGACTTACACTCGGTGAGGCTTTCCAGAAAATAATTACCGAGAATGGCGAGGGCATCGTGCGCTATAATTGGCCGAAGCCCAATGCAACCGATGGCGAAAGCTTCGAAAAAACGAGCTTTCTCAAGCTTTATAAGCCGTGGAACTTTGTTGTCGGCACCGGAGAGTACACCGATGAAATCGGTTCTGTTTTCTGGGCGGAAACGCAAATGACGCTCGCCGTGTTTACGGTCGTTTTCCTGCTCCTAGCCGGATTTGCTTACGCAGTTGCCCGGTCCGTATTGCGCCCGCTTGCACTCGTCCGCAAACAGGTGAGAGCCATCGCCGAGGGAGATCTTTCAACGAGCCCTGTTCCATCTTCGGGCAAAGAGATGGATGCGCTTTTCTCAGCGCTTGATAAGCTTCGCAAAGATGCAGCTGAACGCGCTGGCCTTCAGGAAAATCACGAGCAGACCCGCGAGAACGATCAATTGCGCCGCCGTAAAGTTGACCACTTGATTTCGCAGTTCAAGGAAGAAGTGCGCGATCTTCTCGATACGGTCAATCAGCACACCAATGCGCTCGACCAGTCATCTGAGAACTTGTCCAACATCGCACAAGAGACATCCTCCGAAGTGTCCGTTGCTAACCAGGCGACGGGGACGACGGCAAACAATGTGAACGCGGTTGCCGCCGCGGCCGAAGAGCTTTCCATGTCGATTGATGAGATAACACGACAGGTGACAACGACGGCTGATGTTGTCGAAAAAGCATCGGAGAATGCGACGGCATCCAGCCGGACCATCAACGGGCTTGCTGATGCCGCCCAGAAGATTGGCGATGTGGTCGCCCTGATCCAGGATATTGCCGAACAGACAAACCTCCTCGCCCTCAATGCAACGATTGAAGCTGCACGGGCGGGTGACATGGGCAAGGGCTTTGCGGTCGTCGCTTCGGAAGTGAAATCGCTTGCAAGCCAGACGGCAAAGGCGACGGAAGACATTTCGAGCCAGGTGACAGCCATTCAGTCTTCAACCGAAGAGGCGGTGAAGACGATTGAGGACATCACGGCGACCATGAAAGAGGTGAATGAACTGACCGCCTCGATTGCAACAGCCGTGCAACAGCAGGGCGCTGCGACGACCGAAATTTCGCAAAGCGCGCAGGCGTCTGCGAGTGGTACGTCGGAGCTTTCGCAAAACATGGATAAAGTGTCGAGTGCTGTGAACAACACAAGCCAGACGGCCGTCGAAGTGCGCACGATTTCAAACAGCGTTTCTGAAAAATCGCTCGGCTTGCGCAGCGCGGTCGACAGGTTCCTTGACGACGTCGTCGCCGCCTAAACCTTTCAAAATTCGAATGGAGAGCCCGTGCCCACCCGGCACGGGCTTTTTTTGTACCTGTAATTGTTTTGCGTTGGGCAACACGATGAAATGCAAGCAGAGAGCTTGGCACACAAGGATGTTCACGCAAACGCAGCGCCTCCGATTGTCGTGACCGGCAAACAGCGGTAAGACTTCGCGCAGTCAGCATTGAAGATCGAAACCCATGTCCCGTCTCCCGCGCCCCTCTTCGAAAAATCGCGAAAAGAAAAAGCAGACCGCCAGCGGCAAACCGGGCTTTCGTCCACTCGCCGGTGGCCTTGCTCCGGGCGAGTCCCGAGATGCGGGTGGACGCCAAAAGCAAAAGGATGCAAGGGCAGAACGTGTTCGACGTCGGCTTCCAAAAGATCGCGCGCCGTCCATGCATGCGCCGGTCATGCTGGAACTTCCATCGTTCGAAGACTACGCACTTTTGGACAGTGGCTTTGAGCGCAAACTGGAGCGCTACGGCCCTTATCGTATCGTTCGTCCCGAGGGCCAGGCGCTGTGGCAGCCCAGACTGGACGCTGGGGTCTGGGCTGAAGCGGACGCCATCTTCTCCGGAGATGGCGACGAGGACGCGTCTGGACGCTGGAAATTTCAAAACAAGCTCGAAGGTGCCGCGCTTGAAGATGTCTGGCCGTTATCATTCGGTCCGGTGACGTTCCACGGGCGCTTCACAGCCTTCCGTCATGTGGGCTTCTTTCCAGAACAGGCTGCCCATTGGCAATGGTTCGATGATCTCATACAAAAGCGCCGCGCCCGGACACCTGACACCAAGCCGAAGGTCTTGAACCTTTTCGGCTATACGGGCGTCGCCTCGCTCGTGGCAGCCGCCGCTGGCGCCGAGGTCACCCATATCGACGCATCGAAAAAGGCGATCGGCTGGGCGCGCCAAAATCAGGAGTTGAGTGGTCTTTCCGACAAACCAATCCGCTGGATTTGCGATGATGCGCTCAAGTTTGTTGAGCGCGAAGCACGGCGGGGCTCGAGGTATGACGGGATTGTCATGGATCCGCCAAAATATGGCCGTGGCCCCAAAGGCGAGGTCTGGCAGTTTTTCGAGGACATCGATGATTTGATGCACAAGACACGCGCGCTTTTGAGCGACACGCCGCTCTTCTTCCTCATATCCTCCTATGCGGTTCGGGCATCCTTCATGGCGACCCATGAACTCGGGCGCGATGTCTTCGCAGGCCTTGGCGGCGTCGTGGAATCCGGGGAACTTTTGATCAGGGAGGAAGCATCAGAACGGTGCATTTCGACATCGCTTTTCACGCGGTGGGCAACCGGAGACGGTGATGTCTGATCGACCGGCAAGAGCTGGGGTTTACAAGGAGATTTCAAGCCTTTCAAACCCTGTCATCAAAGACATTCGAGGCCTGTCACAGCGCAAGAACCGATCAGTCACCAACCTCTTTCTCGCCGAGGGCCTGAAACTCGTCGCCGATGCGGTCGACGCCGGATGGCCCATCCAGACCTTCGTCTTTGGCAAGAAGGTGGCCGACACGCCGCTCGTCCAGCGTCTTGCGGCGAAGACCAAGGCAAGTGGCGGGATGGTGCTGGAAGTGACAGACCAGGTGCTTTCGAAAATCGCCAGGCGCGACAATCCACAAATGGTCGTTGGCGTTTTCGAGCAGCTGTGGGGTCATGTCACTGCGGTCAAACCCGACAATCGCGATCTTTGGGTCGCGCTTGAGGGCGTGAAAGACCCCGGCAATCTCGGCACGATCATTCGCACCGCGGATGCGGCGGGAGCGAAGGGCATCATTCTCATCGGTGAGACCACTGATCCGTTCGCGCTCGAAGCTGTCCGGGCGACGATGGGCTCGGTCTTTAGCCTGCCCCTCGTGCGACTGAGCGAGGGTGACTTCATCTCATGGGCCAAAGGCTGGTGCGGGCTTATTGTGGGCGCCCATTTGAGTGGAACTGACGATTATCGCAGCGTATCCTACGCTCAGCCGACAGTGCTTTTGATGGGCAATGAACAGTCGGGCCTGTCAGATGCCCTTGCGGGCGCGTGTACAAAGCTCGTAAAAATCCCGCAAGCTGGGCGGGCTGACAGTCTCAACCTTGCCATTGCTACCGGTATCATGCTTTTCGAAATCCAACGCGATGTCTTGGTACTGGATTAGATCATGACCAACAGCGAGACCAAAACCATGGACAATCACGCCCGACGGAACATCATCGTCGGCGTCGTGATCGCCGTCATGACACTCGTCATGGATCAGGTCATCAAGGTGATGGTGGAAGCGGAACTGCCTTATGGACAGGCGGTCGAGGTGCTTCCGTTCTTCGCGCTTTACTACACGTTCAACACGGGGATTGCCTTCAGTTTTTTAAATGACTTGTCGCCGGGCGCATTGCTCGCGCTTGCCGGCGGTGTCGTCGCGATTATGCTCGCGCTTTGGTGGCAAGCCCGCCACGAGGGGCTCGTCGCGTCGGTTGGTTACGGGCTCATTCTCGGCGGTGCGATTGGCAACATGATTGACCGGGCCGCCCACGGCCATGTGATCGACTACGTGCTCCTTTACGCGGGGCAGTATTCCTTCGCGATTTTCAATCTCGCAGATGCAGCACTTACCGTCGGAGTTGGGCTCATCATCCTGACGAGTTTCTTCCAGATCAAAAAAGCGGATTGAACACGGTAACGGAGATTGCCCCAAGCCACGCCTTGGGGGGACCCACGCCTTGGAGGGGACGGGTGCGCGGGCACCCGCCGGTCCCGGTCTGAGGCCGGGACCATCTTCTGAGCACTCATATCAAGCGAAACAGGTTTGTTTTACGCAGCCTTCATGTCGCGACGAATGATCGTGCGAAGCGCATCGATTGGTTCCAACTTGCCGCTCTCACCCGCGAAATGCCAGAACGTCCAGCCGTTGCATGCATCAAGACCCTGAACAATGGCGCCGGCTTTATGGATCGAACCCGCCTTGCCCGTGCTGTCGCCCGTCATAATTTCGAGCGATCCATCGGCCCGTACCACCGCCGTCCAACGGCGCTTGGCGTCGCACAGCAAAACACCCGGTTTCAATAAACCGGTTTCCAGAAGCTGGCCGAATGCGACGCGCGGCTCAGCCCGCTTTCCCTCGACGACCTTCAAAACGGATGGGTCCGCGCCGCCAATCGCCTCAATACGAGCGGTCGCGGCATCGATATAGCTCTGCTCACGTTCAATGCCGATGAAATCACGGCCGAGCGCTTTGGCGACAGCACCGGTCGTGCCGGTTCCGAAAAACGGGTCGAGGATGACATCGCCCGGCTTTGATGAGGCCATCAGCACACGATAGAGCAGTGACTCCGGCTTTTGCGTCGGGTGCGCCTTCTTGCCGTCTTCACCACGCAGCCGTTCATGGCCGCTGCAAATCGGCAAAACCCAATCGGAGCGCATTTGCAGATCGTCATTCGCCATCTTCAGCGCTTCGTAATTGAACGTGTAGCCTTTGCCTTCCGGGTCACGCGAGGCCCAGATCATCGTTTCATGGGCATTTGCAAATCTGCGGCCGCGAAAATTCGGCATCGGGTTCGTCTTGCGCCAGATGATGTCATTCAAAATCCAGAACCCGAGATCCTGCAATTTGGAGCCGACGCGGAAAATGTTGTGATAAGAGCCGATGACCCAAAGCGTACCCGTGGGCTTCAACACACGGCGGGCGGCGAGCAACCACGCTTTGGTGAACGCATCATAAGCCTCGAAATCCGAGAATTTGTCCCAGGCATCATCGACCGCATCGACCTTGGACTGATCCGGTCTGTGGAGCGTTCCGGCCAGTTGCAGATTGTAAGGTGGATCTGCGAAGATAACGTCGACACTTGCCGCTGGCAGTTTCGCCATTTCGGCCACGCAATCCCCTTTAATGATGGTGTTCAAGCCGTGTTGTGCGCGCACTTCGTGCGCTGCCGTCGTTTTTGTCTTGGCCATACCCGTTCCACTCAAAACTCAAGAAACGGCGACATGGTTACTGATCACCGTAAAGGGCGGTTTAAGAGGCGTGGTAAACGGTGCATTAATGGCTCGGACGGACGCGATTGTGCTGGCGATCGGTCAAGGGTGTGGTAAAGGGTGCTCACTCCCAAGATTGTGCATTTTCTGGACTGACATGCTTATCATTTTCGATTGCGACGGCGTTCTGGTCGATTCCGAAATTCTGGCCGTCAAGGTCGAGGTTGCGGCCTATGCCGAACACGGCTTCGACATCTCCGTCGAAGAGTTCTCAGAACGGTTTTCCGGCATGACGGGCGAAGAAATCATGCGGAACATCGAGGATGACCTCGATAAGGGTCTGCCGCATACGTTGCACGATGACATTCAGACCCGCATCGATGATTCGCTTGCAAAAGAGGTGGAAGCTTTGCCGGGGGCGCATGCGATGCTTGATGCGCTCAATTATCCACGGTGCATCTGTTCGAATTCCGTCACTGAGCGCCTCAACATCACGCTCAAACGCACCGAGCTTTATGACCGGTTCCGACCCTACATCTTCTCCGCTCCTGAAGTCGGCACGAAGGAGCCGAAGCCGAACCCCAATGTCTTCCAACACGCTGCGTCAGACTTTGACGCCGAACCGCGCGAAACCATTGTTATCGAGGATTCGGTGCATGGTGTGTCAGGCGCGACGGCGGCGGGGATGCGGGTTGTCGGCTTTACGGGCGGAAGCCATACCTACCCGACGCACGCCGAGCGTCTGATGGAAGCGGGTGCTGAGACAACCATCAACAAGCTGTCAGATTTTCCTGCCGTCGTCGAAGCGATGCGCGTCTGGGATGGAAGGAGCTAGGGTTCAGACCCATAAATGTGGTCGCACCATGGCGATCTCATTTATGAGGGCATCACCTAGGGTCCGGGCTTGAACGCGCTCATCACGTCCGGTCTGGATCAGACGACGTGGCGGCGGCAAGCGGGCCGTCTTTGGTGTCGAATCCCACCAGCACTTTCACATTCTGAAATTCGGGAGCCGGGATGGAGATGTCATCGCGAACGAATGAAAAGCCCTGAGCCGATGCGCCCGCGAACGTTACCGGATGGGCGAAGAGCTGACTGAATAATACTTCCTTGTCGTCTTTCACGACCGCGACACGGATCGGCAAGTTCACGTTTGGTGTCGCCCCTTTCGGCCCGTTTACAACGCGCCCCGCAGCACCGATCCGCAAGGTCAAATTGCCATCGTTGCGCGAACACTCACGTCCGGACCGCGTGATTGTCGCCTGGTGCGCGATATCCTGCGGTGTGTCGTTTCCACCGGTTGCGTAGGCGGTTAACACCCCTGTTCCGTTCAAGACCTCAAGCGGCGGGCAGTATTTCGCGCCCGCCGGCCTTGCGGTGGCTTGCTGCGGCGCGCTTGCGGCAGCGTCGAGTTCTGCGACCCGTTCGTCCGACAACCGCACCCTGCGCGTGCGATCCGTTCCGCCGAAGATCGTTTCAGAACTTCCGATTTCACCGGGGGCTGGCTGTTCGACCTCGACGAAAACGCCGCCATCGTCATTGCTTGCAAGTTCCTTGCTCGCGCAACCCGCCAAAATGACACCAGCCAGTGCCACACAACCCATCATATTTCGAAGATTTTTGCCGTTACCCAAAACGTTCACCCATTCTTGCGCCAAGTCACTTGGCATTGTTCATCAAGAAACGCCCCAGACTTGCCTCTAGATACACCGTGAACCTTACAACGCAAAGGGTTTTGCATCTGTTCAACAGGGGATCGCCGACAAGCCCGCATTTTGACAGCGAAGCTGCTTGTCGAAAACGCCCTCACCGCATAGTGTCGCTGCGAATATTCACCGGGTCGATTTCATGCACTATATCAGCACTCGGGGCGACGCGCCCCACCTTACCTTCTGCGAGGCTGTTCTTGCCGGGCTTGCGCGCGATGGCGGGCTTTATGTGCCGAAGCATTGGCCAACGCTTGATCAACAGACAATCGCGGGTTTTGCTGGCAAACCCTACCATGATGTGGCGTATGAGGTGATCAAGCCGTTTGTCGATGGTGAAATCGACGACACGACGCTGAAGTCGATGATTGATGAAGCGTATGCCACGTTCCGCCATCCGGCTGTCGCACCGCTCGTTCAGGTTGATCAGAACGAATTCATTCTCGAACTCTTTCACGGACCAACGCTCGCGTTCAAAGACATCGCGATGCAGCTTTTATCGCGCGTCATGGACCACGTTCTCGGCCTCAGCGGAAAGCGGGCCACCATCGTCGGCGCCACATCCGGTGACACGGGCGGGGCCGCGATCGAAGCGTTTCGCGGACGTGACAACACCGATATCTTCATTCTTTTTCCGCATGGGCGCGTGTCGGATGTCCAACGCAAGCAGATGACGACAGTCGGCGATGCGAATGTCCACGCGCTCGCAATTGAAGGTACGTTTGACGATTGCCAAGCGATTGTGAAGTCAATGTTCACTCACCTTGCGTTTCGCGATCAGGTGGCGCTCTCCGGTGTTAATTCTATCAATTGGGGCCGGATCGTCGCGCAGATCGTTTATTATTTCACGGCAGGTGCGGCGCTCGGCGCTCCTCATCGACCCATCTCGTTTTGCGTGCCGACCGGCAATTTTGGAGATATCTTTGCGGGTTATGTCGCGAAACAAATGGGCCTGCCGATCGACCGGCTCGTGATCGCCACAAACCGCAATGACATTCTGGCGCGCACGCTAGAGACCGGGCGCTATGAAGGGGCCGGGGTGGAAAAGACGATCTCGCCATCCATGGACATTCAGGTCTCGTCCAACTTCGAACGTCTGTTGTTTGACGTCCACGAGCGTAACGGCAAGACCATCCAGGGATTGATGGACCGCCTTAAGCAGTCCGGAGCATTTGGACTTGAGACCCATGCCATCGACCACATCCGCCGCGATTTCGAAGCGGACAGAGCGGATGAAGACGAGACCGCACGCGAGATTGGTGAAACCTTGCAAAATGCCGGGTATCTGCTTGATCCACATACGGCTGTCGGGCGCGTGGTTGCGCGTCGCACTTGCGCTGGCGCGCCAATCATGGTCACATTGGGAACGGCCCATCCGGCGAAGGTCCCCGATGCTGTGGAGGCGGCATGCGGGGTTCATCCAGACCTGCCGCGGTGGACGGGGGATCTCATGAGCCGGGAGGAAACATACACCGTGCTGCCAAACGACCAGAAGACCGTCGAAACGTATATCGCTGAACGCACCCGCGCCGTTCAGGTGAGCGGCTAGAGCCGCCAATGGACGTTCAAACAACGCGGCTGCCGAACGGGCTTACGGTCGTCACCGATCGCATGGCGCATTTGAAAAGCGCCGCACTTGGCGTTTGGGTCAATGCGGGTTCACGCAGTGAGACGGTAAGCCAGCACGGGCTCGCGCATCTGCTTGAACACATGGCCTTCAAGGGAACCAAAACGCGCAGCGCCCTTCAGATTGCAGAGGAAATCGAAGCCGTCGGTGGCGAGTTGAACGCGGCGACCAGCATTGAAAGCACCGCCTACTACGCGCGCGTGCTCAGCGAGAATGTGCCACTCGCCGTGGATATCCTTAGCGACATTTTGCAGAATGCGACGATAGACGCTGAAGAACTGGGGAAAGAACAACACGTTATCCTGCAGGAAATCGGCGCTGCCCATGATACGCCGGAAGACCTCGTCTTCGACCGGTTTCAGGAAACCGCTTATCCGGACCAGGCGATTGGCAGGCCAATCCTGGGTACGCCCGAGAGCGTCGCGGCGTTCGACAGCACTGCTATTGCGGATTATCTCAGCACCCACTACCGCGCCGGGAGCATGGTGGTGAGTGCGGCGGGTGACATTGATCACGATCACTTTGTCGATCTCGTCTCGAGCGGCCTGTCGCAGGTGCATGACGCGATCTCCGAACCACCCGAAACCAGCACTTATGTCGGTGGAGAATGGGTTGAAAATCGCGATCTGCAAGAGGCGCAAATCGTTCTTGGCTTCGAAGGCCGCGCCTATCATCACGAAGACTTTTTTACGACCCAGATGCTGGCCGCCGTGCTCGGCGGTGGCATGTCATCGAGGCTCTTTCAGGAGGTTCGCGAAAAGCGCGGTCTTTGCTACTCCGTCTATGCATTTCACTGGGGTTATTCCGACACCGGCCTCTTCGGCATTCATGCGGCGACGGGCAGCGAAGATATCGAACAGATCATGCCAGTTATCATCGATGAGCTGCACGCCATTCGCTCCTGCCTTAAACAAGAAGAGGTGGACCGCGCCAAAGCGCAGATGCGGGCGAGCCTGCTCATGAGCCTTGAAAGCCCGGCGGCACGGGCGGGTCAGATGGCGCGCCATATCCTTTTGTTCGGTCGCCCGCTCACGCCGGAAGAGCAAATCGAAAAGCTCGACGCGGTGACCCCGGCGGACATCATGCGCGTCGCGCACATGATTTTTTCCGAGTCACGCCCGACGCTCGCCGCCATCGGCCCCGTCGACAAACTTTTGAGCGTTGACGATATCCAGCATCGCCTCGATGTGCCGCAAGCCGCCGAGTGACGCGCCATGGTCGCTTTCTTTTCATCGCCGGGTCGCGACAGCACCACGATTGAAACGCAGCGGCTTTCGCTTTGCACGCCGACCATGACCCATTTCGAGGCTTGGGCCGACCTCCGCCAGAAGAGCCGCAGTTTTCTCGAACCATGGGAACCGACATGGCCCGCCGGTGACCTGACGCGACACGCATACAGGCAGCGTATTCGCCGCTATCAAAAAGGCGAGCGGGATAACAGCGGGTTTGCCTTCATGATCATCCGCAGGAAGACGGGTGAACTTGTCGGCGGGATCACCGTTTCGCGCGTTTTGAGGGGTGTCGCGCAATCCTGTTCTATCGGCTACTGGGTGGGACTTCCCCACACCAACAAGGGTTTCATGAGCGAAGCGGTCTCCGGTCTCTTGCCGGAGATTTTCGAAGAGCAGGGCTTCCACCGGCTTGAAGCAGCCTGTCTGCCGACGAACAGGCCATCGATCCGCCTTTTGGAAAAAGTGGGCTTCCAGCGGGAAGGCTACGCTAGGGAATATCTAAAGATCGCTGGAAAATGGCAGGACCATCTGCTTTTTGCCATGCTTGAGAGTGACTTCCAGCGTATAAAAAGCGGGCCGAATGGTTGATCCAGCGACATTTTTCTGGCTTGTGAAACCTCTGGCAGCCTGGGCATGATGACGGCTCAGGACTTTCATTGAGGATTCCGACTTGGATTCCAACTGGGACACCACATGACTACCCCGCCGGTCTGCGC
>JBCBTO010000032.1:0-12465 GCA_039818625.1 Pseudomonadota bacterium | reverse complement strand
CTGCCGGTGATTTCCCTTGTCGACACGGCCGGGGCTTATCCCGGTGTTGGTGCTGAGGAGCGCGGCCAGGCGGAGGCGATTGCGCGTTCGACCGATGCTTGCCTCGCTTTGCGTGTGCCGAATGTCGCCGTAATCGTAGGCGAGGGCGGCTCGGGCGGTGCCATTGCAATCGCTACCTGCAACCGGGTGATGATGTTGGAAAACGCCATATACAGCGTGATCTCGCCGGAGGGCGCGGCATCCATCCTGTGGCGCGATTCAGGCCGTGCGAAAGACGCTGCGAGCACGATGAAGATCACAGCGGATGATCTTCTGAAACTCGGGGTGATCGACACGATCATATCTGAACCCGTCGGTGGAGCGCACCGTGAACCCGCTCAGACCGTCCATCAGGTGGGCAATGCTATTGACGCTGCGCTCACTGACCTAAAGGACTTGAGTGCGGACGAGGTGCGCGCCCAGCGACGTGATCGTTTTCTTGAGATCGGCAAGAATCTCTGAAATCATTTTCAAAGAAAATCTGGAGAAAAAAGACAGGCCGATCGCACGTGCAGGTGCGGCTCCTTTTTGGCAATCGGCCTGCCAAGATCAAGCAGTTCTAGGGTGGAGCAACTGCCTGGTTCGGTAAGGCGTGTCTTGATGCAACTTGGCGATGGGGTGTCACCAATATCCAAAACGTGATGGTTTTTGCACGGTTACATGACAGATCAACGAACACATCCGGGCAAACACGCTGTGCATTTTCATGCGCCTACCATAGGTAGTAATTATTCCGTATGACAAATCATCGCAATTACAGGTTGTATTTCTGGCCCTTTACTCCACAAGTTATCCACAAGTCAGTGTTAAAAATCGCTGATTAATCCGTTCTTTTCCCAATCGCCATAACGCACCGGTTCAGGACCTTCGCGACCGTTGATTTCCTTGGCCGCTTCCTGCGTTTGCGCATCGTTTGCTGCGCGCCGTTCGGCGGCCTCGGCAAGAGCTCTTTTGGCCGCTGCGGTCAAGGGTTTGGGCTCGATATCAGATGGCTGGTTAGTCGAGGCGGTTTTATCGTTGTCACTCATGGCCGGTTAATCCACTTGGTACGGTTTCATTGCGATACATGTCACAAATCCCATATATGAGTCATCAATCACATTTTCGAGTTTTGGGGATGTAAGCTGCGATGAACTACATGAAAACGACCATTTTGCTGGCGGCGATGACCGGTCTGTTTGTCGGTGTCGGCTTTCTTCTCGGCGGGACTGGCGGCATGTTGATTGCCTTCGGTATCGCCGTTGCGATGAACGCCTTCAGCTACTGGAACGCGGATAAAATGGTTCTGCGCATGCACAATGCGCGCGAGGTGGATGAGGCGAGCGCGCCCGAGTTCTATCGTATGGTCGCCGAACTCTCAGACAATGCCGGTCTGCCGATGCCTGCGGTTTACATCATCGACCAGGCACAACCGAACGCCTTTGCGCCCGGTCGCAATCCTGAGAATGCCGCCGTTGCGGCAACGACAGGCCTTCTTGATATGCTGACCTATGAGGAGATCGCGGGGGTCATGGCGCATGAGCTTGCCCATGTGCAGAACCGTGATACGCTCATTATGACGGTCACTGCAACCATTGCGGGTGCCGTTTCCATGCTGGCGAATTTCGCGATGTTCTTCGGGAACAACCGCAACAACCCGCTCGGTATGGTCGGGGTCATTTTGACCATGCTGCTTGCACCGCTCGCAGCGAGCGTCGTGCAGATGGCAATCAGCCGGACGCGAGAATATGCAGCCGACAAGCGTGGTGCCGAAATCTGCCGCAATCCGATGTGGCTCGCCTCTGCGCTTGCGAAAATTTCGCAAGGCGCTGCGCGCATTCCGAATGATGACGCGGAGCGTAATCCGGCAACCGCGCATATGTTCATCATCAATCCCTTGAATGGCCAGCGGATGGATGGCTTGTTTTCCACCCATCCAAACACGCAAAACCGCATTGACGCCCTTGTGGCTTTTGATCGCGAATGGACGGACGGTCCCCCGATTGAAGAGGACACTGGTGGACGGGGGAGTTTCATTCCCAACACTGGGCCTTCCGCAGGGCGAGACGATGCTGGCCCCTGGGGCTAGCGGATACGCATCGGTTGAGTTTGAACACACACACCAAACGGGAGACGAAGGGGCTTGCCGCAAGACGGCGGGCGCTCTTCCTCATTTCCAAAGTTCTCGACGAAAAACGGGCGCTTGAATCCATTCTGGATCAACCTGGCAAGGACAGTTTGGTGCCGAAAGATGCAGCGCTCGCGCGGGCCATCGCGTCAACGGTTCTGAGGCGCAAGGGACAAGTCGATCGCGTTTTGGCCAAACGCATGCAAAAGCCGCTCGGCAAGCGTGGTGGTCCTGCCATGAACATCTTGCGCCTTGGGACTGCGCAAATCCTCTTTATGGATGTGGCCGACTATGCGGCGGTCAGCCTTGCCATGGCGCTTGCGAAAGCAGATCCGAGAGCGCGACATTTTGCGAAGCTGATCAATGGCGTATTGCGCGGGATCGCGCGCGAGAAAGAGGCCATTCTTTCCGACCTTAAAGCTTGCGATATTCTGCCAGACTGGGTGCTCCAAAGCTGGCGGGACGCTTATGGCACGGCCCGGTGCGAGGCGATGGCTCGAGAGCTCGCACACGAGCCTTATCTCGATTTGAGCATTAAGCCAATGTCGCCTGATGAACGCGACACCTTGGCGGATCAGCTTGGTGGCCTCGCGTTGCCGAGCGGTGGGATCCGTTTGAAAGCGAGCGGGGCTGTGACGGCGCTTACGGGCTTCGACGACGGGCTTTGGTGGGTGCAGGATATGGCCGCCGGTCTTGCGCCCGCGCTGTTCGGCGATGTTGAGGGACGGCGCATTGCCGATCTTTGTGCGGCTCCCGGAGGGAAGACGGCTCATCTTGCAGCACGCGGTGCGCATGTGACGGCCGTTGATATCTCCGCGCAGAGAATGGAAAGACTGCATGAAAATCTCGAACGCCTCGGCCTTGCGGCTGAGACCGAGATTGCCGATCTTTTGGAATGGACGCCTCAACAGCCTTTCGATCATATCCTGCTCGATGCGCCCTGTTCTGCGACGGGAACCGCTCGAAAGCACCCCGACGTCTTGTGGCTGAAACAGCCAGAACAGGTGGCGGCGCTTGCCAAGCTGCAACGCACTTTGATTGCGCACTGTTCTTCGTTTTTGAAGCCGGGCGGGACGCTTGTCTTTTGCACCTGTTCTCTGGAGGTCGAAGAAGGGGAGGCGATCCTGGAATTCGTGCGCACGCAAAGCCTTCCTCTCAGGTTGAAACCCGTGACAGCTGACGAGGTTTTTGGTCTTGCAGAGATTGTTCAGAGCAATGGGACGGTGCGGACGCTTCCGTGCCATTCACCCCTTGCTGGTGATGCGATGTTGCCGCCCGAGGGGAACGAGCCAGACGCCGTCATGACGGGGCTTGATGGGTTCTTCATCGCCAGATTTGAGAAACTTTAGCGGATGGCAGGGGTCGCGCAACGCCGATTTTTCGCGTTTTTGAGCCGAAATTTCTTGCGAAACGGCTTGTCAACCTTTTGTGTACCATAATTTCAGAAAGATTTGCGGAGCGATTTGGGGAAATCGCGATGCGAAGGGTGCAACGCCCCACCATATTAGGGGCCGGGTTTGCGCTGAGATGTCGGACGGTTGTCCAGCATCTGCGGTGCATCCAAATGGGTTTTAAGGGGTAGGAGAGCTGACCGCGGCGATAATTATGTTTTCTGATCGATTGCGCCTCGCTCAACTCGTCGTTTTGCGGGTGACGTCTGCGACTGTCAGGCGTTTGAATCTCAACCCGCTCACACGATGGCGGTTGTCCGGCCCTGTTGCCGACGAACTTCTTATCGCGCCTCAAGATCTGACAACTGCCGATCCAACCCTCGCGAATGACCTATACGCCGGTTACTTCTCGTTCGGTGGGCATACGGTGAACTGTCAGGGAATTTCACCGTTTGATGTGGAAACCTCTGCGCCGGACTGGCATGCCGCTCTCCATTCGTTCGGTTGGTTGAAGCATCTTCGTGCTGCGGACACCGGCGTTGCGAAAACCCAAGCGCGCGTTCTGGTTGACGACTGGATTCGCATGAACGGCAGCTACAATGCCGCGACATGGCAGGTCGATCTCACATCGAAGCGGATCATCGCTTGGCTTTGCCACTCACCGCTTTTGCTGGAGGGGTGCGACCACACATTCTATCGCCGCTTCATGAAAAGCCTGACCCGTCAGGTTCGCTTTTTGCGTCTCGTTGCGAAAGAAGCGCCTGCCGGTATGCCGCGCTTGCGCGTCGCCATTGCGCTCGCCTATGCGGCGATTTGCATATCCGGCCACCAAAGCTTTGTTAAAAACTCGATGCGCCGGCTCGATAAGGAACTTTCGGGCCAAATCCTGCCCGATGGCGGGCATGTGAGCCGCAATCCGCGAGCCATCCTCGACGTGATGGCTTTGCTGTTGCCGCTGCGCCAGGCGATTATCGCGCGCGATGTTGCGCCCGGCGATGCCATGATGGGTGCGATTGATCGCATGATGCCGATGCTGCGGTTCTTCCGGCTCGGGGACGGCAATTTCGGCCATTTCAATGGCATGAGCGAGACGCCCGCTGATCTGCTTGCGACTGTGCTGGCCTATGACGACAACGCGACCGAGACGATGCTGAATGCGCCCCATTCGGGTTACCAGCGTCTTTTCGCGGGCCGCACGGTCGCTCTCGTCGATTGCGGAAAGCTGCCGCCGCAGCCCGTAAGTGGCGACATCCATGCGGGGTGTCTCTCCTTTGAGATGAGCAGTGGGACGGAGCGCATCGTCATCAATTGCGGGCGTCCGGGGCAAAATGCGCTTGGGCCCGACAACGCGCTCTGGCTGAAGCTCGCGCGGACGACGGCCGCTCATTCAACTCTGTCGCTCAATGAGCAGTCCTCGTGTCGGTTCGTGCAGAACGAGCGGGTCGATCAACTGCTCGGGACGCCGGTTCTTTCCGGTCCGGACAAGGTGGAGGTCAACCGGCAACTCGAAGAGGGGGCCGCGACTGTCACCGCGACCCACAATGGCTATGTGCGCCCCTTCGGCCTGAAACATCAGCGCAGTCTGTCCCTCGCGGTCGATGGTACAGTGCTCACCGGGCGCGACACGCTTCTGACAAGCCGGGGCAAGCCGGTGGAGAGCAAGAACAAGCACGTGTTTCACATACGCTTTCACCTGCATCCGCTCGTTGCTGCTGTCTCGTCGTCAAGCCGCATCGTGGAACTGAAACTCGCGTCTGGAGAACGGTGGCTTTTTTCCTGCCAGGGCGTTGACGCGAATGTTGAGGAATCGGTCGCCTTGTCCGATGTTTTCGGGGCGAAGCCATGCCTTCAGATTGTGCTTCAGGGTTTGGTCGGCGAAGACTCTGTGATCGATTGGGCGTTTCAACGGCTTTCTTAAATTTTTCAAACATGCTACGCGCACCAGCATTCCAGAAATCTTCGAATGCGAGGTGCCGCGTCCATGGCCGTTTCCGCCATTTCTTTCGATGCCCCTGATTTCGTGCCCGTCCGGCGGGCGCTTTTATCCGTCTCTGACAAGACCGGGATTGTTGATCTTGCAAAGGCGTTGAACGCGGCAGGCGTCGACCTCATCTCAACTGGTGGAACCCGCAAGGTGATCGAAGAGGCAGGTCTTCCCGTTTCCGACGTCTCGGATGTGACGGGGTTTCCCGAGATCATGGACGGCCGCGTGAAGACGCTTCATCCAGGTGTCCATGGCGCGCTTCTCGGCGTGCGTGATCACGAAGAGCACGCCAAGGCTATGGAGACCCACGGGATCGTCCCGATCGATCTTTTGGTCGTCAATCTTTATCCATTCGAGGAGACGGTCGTAGGCGGGGCGGATTATGCCTCCGCCGTTGAGAACATCGATATTGGTGGACCCGCGATGGTGCGCGCGGCTGCGAAGAACCACGCCTATGTGGCGACGCTTACGAACCCCGCAGATTATGACGATGTACTCGACGCCGTGCAGGCGGATGGTGGCACGACCTATGCTCTGAGGAAGCGTTTAGCGGCGACGGCTTATGGCATGACGGCTGCGTATGATGCGGCGGTGTCTTCCTGGTTTGCGGATGAGGCCCAGCTGCCAATGCCGCGTCGCCGGTCGGTTGCGGGCACGCTTGAAGCGATGATGCGCTATGGTGAAAATCCACATCAGACGGCTGGGTTTTATAAGACCGGCATGCGTCGGTTTGGCGTTGCGACCGCGGAGCAACTTCAAGGCAAACAGCTCTCCTTCAACAACATCAATGACACGAACGCGGCTTATGAATTGGTGGCTGAGTTTGCCCCTGAAAAGTCGGCTGCGATTGCGATCATCAAACATGCCAATCCATGCGGGGTTGGTGAGGGGTCGACGCTCGCGGAGGCCTATCAGAAGGCGCTTCGGTGTGATCCGGTTTCCGCCTTCGGCGGGATTGTTGCCGCGAACCAGCCTCTTGATGCAGCAGCTGCCGAAGAGATTGTGAAGGTCTTCACCGAGGTGATCATCGCGCCCGACGCGAGCGATGAGGCCAAGGCCATCATTGCAGAGAAAAAGAACCTAAGGCTTTTGATTGCAGGTGGCTTGCCGGATGTGCGGGAAAAAGCGCTCGATGTGCGAACAGTTGCAGGCGGGCTTCTCATTCAGGATCGCGACAATGGTCTTGTCGATGATCTCGATCTCAAAGTGGTCACCAGGCGGCAACCGTCTGACCGTGAGATGGCGGATATGATCTTTGCCTTCAGGGTTGCGAAACATGTGAAGTCGAACGCCATTGTCTATGTCAAAGACGGTGCGACGGTGGGCATTGGAGCCGGGCAGATGAGCCGGGTGGATTCTTCACGCATCGCGGCGCGCAAAGCGGAGGATGCGAGCGAAGCGGCAGGGCTTGATGAGGTTTTGACAAAAGGCTCGGTGGTCGCGTCCGACGCGTTCTTTCCTTTTGCCGATGGCCTTCTCGCTGCGGCGGAAGCTGGCGCAACAGCTGTGATCCAGCCGGGTGGTTCCATGCGTGATGATGAAGTGATCGCCGCTGCCGATGAGGCGGGGCTTGCCATGGTTTTCACCGGTATGCGCCATTTCAGGCATTAGAGAGGTACTCATTTCATCCGTTGCGCAGCAATGGATAGCGCCCGTTCCGCTCCCCACGGGCGGGCGCTTCGCTTCCACCCTCAGACCGCGCGCTATCCTTGGTCATCCCGTCGTGTCACCTGTGCTCCTCTCGGGCTTGTCCCAAGAATCTCTTCCCTGTAAGACGCGCTTCGGCTACGACCCTCGGGACTAGCCCGAGAATGACTACTGATGAGCGACCCACGGGTCAGGAGTAAGTTTTGACCGATATCAAGAAAACCGACACCTCAAACCTCACCATGCTCGGGGGTAATGTCACCCAACCGCAAAGCCCCGATGAGGCCGTGCTGGAGCGGGTGCCGAACAATAATGCTGAAACCCAGTATGTGGTCCGGTTCGTCCAGCCGGAATTCACATCGCTTTGCCCGATGACGGGACAGCCCGATTTTGCGCATTTGGTCATCGATTACATTCCAGGCGATTGGCTCGTGGAATCGAAATCGCTCAAACTGTTCCTGACGTCCTTCCGCAATCACGGCTCTTTCCATGAAGATTGTACGCTTTCGGTTGCACGGCGCATCGTCGATGCGATCGAGCCACAGTGGTTGCGCATCGGTGGCTACTGGTACCCCCGTGGCGGCATGCCCATCGACGTCTTCTGGCAGACGGGTGAGGCCCCGGCTGGTGTCTGGCTCCCTGATCAAGGCGTGCCGGGCTATCGCGGGCGCGGCTGACGCGATAGTCTCCCCACCACTTTGAGTGTGTGGGAGGACTTGATGAACCTGACATCCATGGCGGCGGCGTTGGTCGCTGATGGTCGCACAGTCCGCGCGGGCCTCATTGGCGCGGGCAAATTCGGCTCGATGTTCCTCAATCAGGTGCCGACAACACTCGGACTTGAGGTTTCAGCGATTTCTGATCTCGACCCGGACCGTGCGCGGGCTGCATGCGAGAGCGTCGGGTGGGATGATGCCCGCATTGCGGCGACGGCGTTTCTTGACGATGGTGCGACGCTTGCCGCGCGAGACGATGTGGACGTCGTGATTGAGGCGACGGGCAATCCGTTTGCCGGTGTTACCCATGCTCTCGCCGCCATTGAAAACGGCAAACATATCGTCATGGTGAATGTCGAGGCTGACGTGCTCGCGGGTGCAGCACTCGCAAAACGCGCGACATCGGCAGGTGTCGTCTACTCAATGGCCTATGGCGATCAACCGGCCCTCGTCGCTGAAATGGTCGATTGGGCGCGGGCGGCGGGGTTTCACGTCGTCGCGGCGGGCAAGGGCACAAAGTATCTGCCGCTTTACCACTCCGTGACGCCGGATGATGTCTGGTCGCATTACGGTCTGACACCGGACGAGGCAAAGGCTGCGGGCATGAACCCGCAGATGTTCAACTCGTTTCTGGATGGCACGAAATCTGCCATTGAGATGTGCGCGATTGCCAACGCCTGTGATCTCGCGGTTCCCAACAATGGCCTTTTGTTTCCGCCCTGCGGTGTCGATGATCTCGCCAACGTGCTGCGTCCGCAATCTGATGGGGGCGTGCTCGAACAAAGCGGCGCTGTGGAAGTGGTTTCCTCGCTGGAGAGGGATGGGCGGCCCGTTTATCGCGATCTCAGGTGGGGTGTTTATGTCGTCTTCGAAGCGCCGAACGACTATGCCGCCGCGTGTTTCAAACAATACGGTTTGAAGACCGATGATACGGGGCGTTTTGCGGCGATGCACAAGCCTTATCACTTGATCGGGCTTGAACTTGGGATTTCCGTTTTGAACGCGGCTTTGCGGGGAGAGCCGACGGGAACGACGCGGGCGTTCAACGGTGATGCTGTCGCGGTTGCCAAGCGCGATCTTAAAGCGGGTGAGGTGCTCGACGGTGAAGGTGGCTATACGGTCTGGGGTAAAGCCATTCCGGCGGGTCGAAGTCTCGCCATGGGAGCCCTTCCGATCGGGCTTGCTCATGGGGTGCGTCTTAAGAGTGATGTGGCGTGCGGGGATATGGTCCGGTTTTCACATGTCGCCATCGACGAGGCCCTGACCGCCGTCAGTCTTCGGCGTGAGGCGGAGGCACTCGTCGCACACACCGCGTGAATTGAACGGGGACCGGTTGCCAATCCGGCGAAAAGGCCGTTCACTCTCCACACACATTCACAGATCTCGCGGCTGTCACGGTGTCACATCAACCCAAGCTTTCGATCTTCGACCGAATTGGCGGGTTTCTCGCCCGTCGCCTCCATGAGGAGGTCAGCGGTTACTTGCCTTATACGCGCGCTGACCTCGACACCATGCGCGCTTTGTTGAAGCCCGGCGATGTTTTGCTCGTCGAAGGCAACCGGCAAGTGTCGTCAGCCATTAAATATCTGACTCAGTCGACATGGTCCCATGCTGCCTTTTACGCGGGGGACGGTGTCAGTGTTCCCGTGGACCGCGCGGATGATCCGGCCGACCGGCCTTGCCTGATTGAGGTCAATCTCGGTGAGGGGTGCGTGGTGTCGCCGCTTTCGAAATATGAGACGTATAATACCCGCATCTGTCGTCCCATTGGCCTGACTTCTGAGGATCAGGAAAAGGTTGTTGCCTTCATGATCTCGAAGATCGGTCTGCAATACGACCATTCGAACATCTTTGATCTGCTGCGCTACTTTTTTCCGATCCCCATTCCAACGCGGTTTCGCAGACGGATGATCGCGCTTGGCTCCGGCGATCCGAGCCGGGCGATTTGTTCATCCCTGATCGCGCAAGCATTTCAGTCCGTGGGATATCCAATCCTGCCGCTATACGAGAGCCTTGATGAGGAAGAATGCAATGATGCGTTTTGCTATCAGGAGGTTTTGCATATCCGTCACCATTCTCTGTTCGCACCCCGGGATTTCGATCTGTCGCCCTACTTTCAAGTGTTGAAGCCGACCCTTGAAATGGGGTTTGATTACAAAACCCTGAACTGGAGCGGCCAGATCGCCCCTTATGATCCGCTGAAGATTCCGAGCGCGGTCACGCTCAATTTGGAAGACACGAAGGATGGTGCGAAGAGCTCATGAAACGGTCCCATATCCATCCGGCCGGACAGTTCGACAGCTTTCGGGCGGAACTTCCCAGGCTTCAAGGCAATCTTCTGGGAGAGACGCAGGAGCGGGATATCGGCGCGTGGTGGCCCGCCGGGCTTCAGCCGAACGGCCTTCCGCTCGTTGTCTGCCTTGCGTCTTATCTGAATACGGGCCCATCGCTCACCGGCTGGCGAGCGTTTGGTGAGACACTCCCCGAGCGGCTCGACAGGCTTTATGGCGAAGGGCGGCTTGGTCCTGTTACTGTCGTCTTCATCGACAGTTACAATCGGCTTGGCGGCAATCAGTTTGTGAATTCACCCATCATCGGGAATTGGTGTGATGCGCTTGCTGACGATCTTATCCCCTTGATTGAAGCGCGCTATGGCTGCGGTGGTGCGGGGCGACGGGGGGTGTTCGGCCATTCCTCCGGCGGGTTTGGCGCGCTTCATAATCTCGCCATGCGTCCCGATGTCTGGTCTGCTGCCGCCAGTCATGCCGGGGATTGCGGTTTTGAGCTTGTCTACAAGTCAGAGCTTTACAAGGCTTTGCGTGTTCTTGCCGGATATGACTTCAAGCTCGATGATTTTCTCGATCAATTCTGGCTTCAGGAAAAACCGAAAGGGGATCAAATATCGGCGTTGATGATGCTGGCGATGGCGGCGAGCTACGATCCGTCGGACGATCGGCAAGATCACTTGCGTCTTCGGCTGCCGGTCACGCTCGACACGGGTGAAATTATTCCAGCGCGCTGGGCGAACTGGATTGCCCATGACCCTCTGTCCTTCGCGGCTGCAAGACGTGACGCCTTCGCAAGCGCTGCCTTTCTTTATTTCGATTGCGGCACGCAGGATGAATACAACATTCTTTATGGCTCCAGACGTTTGAGCCAGCTGTTTTCGTCGCACAATATTGCGCATGATTTTCGGGAGTTTGATGGCGGTCACGGGACCATTGGCCCACGCTATGAGGTGAGCCTGCCGCTGATGGTCTCTACGCTTTCCTGTGCAGAGCGTTCGCTCCATATCGATTGAGCCAATGGGTTTGTAATTTATCCAGGGCCAGCCCGTTGACCTCTTCTCGCCGACCGCTAAATCCTCTGTAGGAACTACGGACGTAAGAGATGAACGATCAAAGCCGCTATAGAGGTGAATTTGCTGTCGGGCCAGAAGTGGCGAAGAATGTTCTCGGCGGTGACCTTCAACCTTGTTCTTTCGAACCACTCACCGGGTTTTTTCGGGACGGATGCTGCAACACGGATGTGACAGACACCGGGCGCCATCTTGTTTGCGGTGTCATGAGTGACGCGTTTTTGCAATTTTCGAAGTCTCTCGGCAACGATCTCATCACGCCACGACCGGAGTTTAACTTTCCTGGCCTCAAGGCGGGGGATCGCTGGTGTCTTTGTGTCGATAGATGGTTCGAAGCTTACAAAGCCGGGTGCGCGCCTCGTGTGGTTTTGGAGGCCACACATGAAAACGTGCTCGACGACATTTCAGCAGACGTTCTTTCCGCGCTCGCCGATCATTGTGATCTTAAGCTCCCCGTTTAACTGTTTTCGTCCGTCAGTCGGGGTGGGACGAGAAAGCCCCTTTGCGCACGGGCGAAGCAGTGATATCTGGGCATCATGACCGAGCTTTCCAAAATCAGAAACTTCTCCATCGTCGCCCATATCGACCATGGGAAATCAACACTCGCCGACCGGCTCATTCAGGTGACCGGCGGGCTTAGCCAGCGCGAGATGAAAGACCAGGTGCTCGACAATATGGACATCGAGCGCGAGCGTGGCATCACGATCAAGGCACAGACTGTGCGTCTTGAATATCCGCACTCGGACGGGTCAACCTATGTCCTGAACCTCATCGACACGCCGGGCCATGTGGATTTTGCCTATGAGGTGAACCGGTCGCTTGCTGCCTGCGAGGGATCGCTACTCGTCGTTGACGCGTCGCAAGGCGTTGAGGCGCAAACGCTCGCCAATGTCTATCAGGCGATTGAGGTGGATCACGAGATCGTCCCCGTGTTGAACAAGATCGACCTTCCTGCCGCTGAGCCGGACCGCATCAAGGAACAAATCGAAGAGGTGATCGGGCTTGATGCAAGTGATGCGGTGCTCATTTCCGCGAAGACGGGGCTCGGCATTGAGGATGTTCTGGCGGCCATTGTCGATCGTCTGCCCGCGCCGGAAGGCAATGTCGACGCGGCGCTCAAGGCGATGCTGGTCGACAGTTACTACGACCCATATCTCGGCGTCGTCGTCATCGTTCGCATTGTCGATGGCGTGATGAAGAAGGGCCAGCAGATTAAAATGATC
>JBCBTO010000031.1:0-12521 GCA_039818625.1 Pseudomonadota bacterium | reverse complement strand
TTTATCTCGGCGCGAGCAATTATGCTGCGTTTCAGATTGCCAAGGGGCTTGGGATTTCAGAGCGGCTGGGCTGGCCGCGCTTTGATGTTATACAGCCGATGTACTCACTGGTGAAGCGCCAGGTGGAGGTGGAAATTCTGCCGCTTGCGCGGGCCGAAGGTCTTGGGGTGATTTCCTATTCCCCCGTTGGCGGCGGGCTGTTGTCCGGCAAATACAGCCGCGCAAACCGTCCTGATCGTGGACGGATCATGCAGAACCCTGAATACTCCAAACGGTACAGCGAAGACTGGGTTTATGAGGTGGCGGAAGACTTCACCGAATTCGCGGCCAAACAGGGCGTGCATCCGGTGTCACTTGCCGTTTCGTGGGCGGCGGGACATCCGGACATCACCTGTCCGATCATCGGGGGGCGGTCGCTTGAGCAGCTGACGCCGTCACTCGAGTCCGTCGAGATTGATATGACGGATGATCTGCGGACTGAGATATCGCAGCTGACACGCACCCCGCCACCGGCGACAGACCGGCTGGAAGAGCAGGCCTGAGCGCTTACGGCTTTGGGCCCCAATAATACCAGCGTCCGGCTTTCTTGCGAAAAAGGCTCACTTCCTGTTGAGCATTCTTCGCGCCATTCACCATGGAATGCGCCGTGAAGGCCACCGTGCCGCGTGTGGTGTCCGCACCACCGGCATCGGTTTCATGGATCACGAGGCCCAACCAGAGGCTTTCCTGTGCTCTGCGTCGATAGCCGTCAACGTCGAAATCCTTCTGGAATTTCGGCCAGGTCGTGTCTTTGAGGTAATCGATCTCGCTTTTCACAAAGGCTGTATAGCGCGAACGCATGAGCTGTTCGGCTGTGTCCGGCAACGCGTCCCCCGTGTGGAATGGCTGGCAACATGCCTCATACGGCGCATTGCGCCCGCAGGGGCACGTTAAAGGTCGGGCCATCAGTCCTTGCCGCCGAAAAGCTTCTTCAGCATATCGGCCATGGGGCCGGTTGTGGGTATGGCCGGTTTTTTCTGGCGTGCCTGATAGATGTGGCTTTGCCCCTTCTTCTCATGCTTCGCGGCACGGTTGGACTGGCCTTTCGCGCCGGGCGGCTCGTTGGAGTTGAGCTTGAGCGCAAGTTTGTTCAAAAAATTCGCATCTTCGCCTTCGGCCAGCATGTCGGCGCAGTCGGCAACGCCTGCGAGCAACGGATCGAGCCAGACCTGATCGGCCTTGGCGAAGTCGTGGAGGACGTAGCCGGAGACGAGATTTTTATCACCCGGATGACCGATTCCGAGCCGGAGGCGTCGATAGTCTTTGCCGATATGGGCGTCGATAGATTTGATGCCGTTATGACCGCCTGAGCCACCGCCCTTTTTAACCCGCGCTTTGCCGGGGGCGAGGTCGAGTTCGTCATAGATGACCATGATCTGATCGAGCGGGATTTTATAGAACCTTGCCGCCTCACCAACAGACCGGCCGGACTCGTTCATGAAGGTGGTCGGTTTTAGGAGGAGGGTTTTGATACCGGCGATTGAGCCTTGGGCGATCTCACCCTGAAACTGTTTCTTAAAGTCCGAGAATCCATGGCGGCGAGCAATCTCGTCCACCGCCATGAAGCCGATATTGTGCCGGTTGCCATCGTATTTTGCGCCCGGATTGCCAAGTCCTACAATCAGAAACATGGTGTTTTCTCCGGGCGTTTAATGACTGGATTAGTCGTCGCCGGCTTCTTCGGCTGCGTCGTCTTCGCCTTCGCCTTCGGCACCTTCTTCTTTCAGATCTTCCTTGATGCCAGCCGGTGTCGCGATGGTCGCAATGGTGAAGTCGCGATCCGAAATCGTTGGAACCACACCGGCCGGTAGATTGACGTTGGAGATGTGAACACCATCGCCGAGTTCAAGACCACTCAGATCGGCCACGATGTTCTCCGGGATTGCGTCCGCAGGACATTCCAGTTCCACCGTATAGCGCACAACGTTCAACACGCCGCCGCGTTTGATGCCGGGCGATGCTTCCTCGTTTTCAAACGATACCGGCACTTCGACGGTCAACGTGGCGCCTTTGGTGACGCGCAAAAAGTCGATGTGCATGAGAAAGTCTTTCACGGGGTCAAGCGCGTAGTCTTTCGGGATCACTTTGATCTTGTCACCATCAACATTGATGGTCGCAACGGTCGACATGAAGCCGCCGCCGTGCAGTTTCATGAAGGCTTCTTTGTAATCGATGGCGATCGGGAGAGGGTCTTTCTTGTCGCCGTAGATTACAGCCGGGATTTTCTTTTCCCGACGCAATGCACGAGCGGCCCCCTTGCCAACCCGGTCGCGCACCGTAGCATTGAGTTCGTAACTCATCGGTACACTCCAAATTGTCTGGTTTAAAAGTCGCGATAAATTTTACCGCGATGCTGGTTCCTCCAGGGGTGAACAACAGCTTTGCGGTGTATACTGGAAGTGTATTTGGAATGCAATGTCGGGTCACAGGGAGAGTGAAATGGCTTATATCGACGGGTTTGTAGCGCCGGTGCCGACGGCGAAAAAGGACGAATACATCGCCCATGCCAAGGCGATGGTGTCTTTCATGAAGAACGAGGGTGCGGTTCGTTTTGTGGAATGCTGGGGCGATGACGTGCCAGATGGTGAGACAACATCGTTTCCGATGGCCGTCAAAGCGCAGGCGGATGAGACGGTCTGCTTTTCGTGGATTGAATGGCCTTCAAAAGAGGTGCGCGACAAGGCGATGGAAAAGATGATGAACGATGAAGCGTTTATCGAACAGATGAATCCGATGCCATTTGACGGCAAAAGGATGATCATGGGTGGTTTTGAAATGGTGATAGACGACTAGCGGATGTTCTAAGGTTCAGACCTCATTTATGGGTCTGAATCCTAAATGAACAGCGAGCTGATCGACTGTTCTTTGAAGGTCCGGTGGATTGCCTCGCCGAGGAGTGGTGCAAGGGAAATCGCGCGGATGTTGCGTGCGTTTTTCACCGCTTCGGTGGGCTCGATTGAGTTGGTGATCGCGAGTTCTTTCAGGGCCGAATTTTCAATGCGGTTCGCAGCTCCGCCCGACAGCACTCCATGCGTGATGTAAGCCGTCACGGATGTCGCGCCTTTGGCGAGCAACGCTTCGGCTGCATTGCAGAGAGTCCCGCCGGAATCGACGATGTCGTCCACCAAAATACAGTCATGACCATTTACATCACCGATGATGTTCATGACTTCAGATTCGCCTGCGCGTTCACGCCGTTTGTCGACGATGGCAAGCGGTGCATCGATGCGTTTTGCAAGGGCACGGGCGCGCACAACGCCGCCGACATCGGGGGAGACGACCATCGCCTTCGATGTGTCATAACGCTCCTTGATATCGCGATCGAAAACGGGTGCTGCGAAGAGGTTGTCCGTCGGGATGTCGAAAAACCCTTGAATCTGTCCGGCGTGAAGGTCGAGCGTCAACACGCGATCTGCACCCGCTTCAACGATGAGATTGGCGACCAGTTTGGCTGAAATCGGTGTGCGGCCTGAGGTTCTTCGATCCTGGCGGGCGTAGCCGAAATAGGGCAACACGGCTGTGATGCGCTTTGCCGATGAGCGGCGCATCGCATCGCAGATGATGAGCAATTCCATCAAATGGTCATTTGCGGGATAGCTCGTCGACTGGACGATGAAGACGTCCTGACCGCGCACGTTGTCCTGCACCTCGACGAAAATTTCCTGATCCGCGAAGCGCCTGACGTCGCAACCGACGAGGTCCGTTTCAAGATATTCGCAGATGTTTTTTGCGAGCGTACGATTGGCGTTTCCGCAAACGATTTTCATGTGATCCCCTGGGCCCCGGCTCACCTGCATTCAGCGCGTGGCCGGTGTCCACGCCCAGCCTGTGCAAGCGCGTTTAACCACGCAGGCCGGGACGTGTAAACAGGGTCGTTTATGGAATTGTCACAAATCTCCAGGCGCTATTGCATTAATACAACCGCGTGGGAATTTATAGGTCTGAGTCCTAGGCCCCAGCATTCAGCCAATAGACCAGCCGGTCGGCGGATGTCTTGGAGAGCTTTTTCAGTTCGATTTCGCTGATGCCATTCCACGCCGTCCCGATCCTGATGCGAGTGCCGCGTTCATTGTCGACGAAATATTGCAGCTTCTGGCCTTCCGGCGTCAAAACCGTCCACCGGTAGCTCACGATCGCGCCCGATCCGGTTTTGAACGAAAAAATCCTGCCTTTGATGACGTGGGTCGGGTTCTGGTCAAGAGCGACGACCTTGACCCGGTTGCTCTTGGTGATTTCCCGAACCAGCTTGTTGAACTTGACCTGATGAAAGTCGAGGCCGCCGCGAATGCGCTGAAAGGCGATGCGGGCGTTTTGGGCGCTGACACCGCTCGGTGTGATTTTCGACAGGCCTTTCGGGGCGAGCACATCGGGATTGGTCGCGCGGGTCGATGTTGCACCGGGGATGAAGCCGCTTTCGAACGGGTTCTTTTTTGATGATGCTGTTGCCTGGAGCGGGAGTGTTAACGCCGCAGCAATGGCAATTGCGGCAGTGCAAGCGCGCGCGAGCTTTCCCCACCCAATGGTTTTCTTGTGAGTGTGACCCATCATATCTGCTCCTCCTGTCGTTGTACCTGGTTAAGTGGGGGTGGCAGGCGCGAATGGTTATCAACGTGCTTCACAAAGCCGTTTACGGGGTGGTGCTTACCTTGAGATGAGGTCTAACGTGAGTTTTGAGAGGTCCTCTGGCTCATCTTGCGTGGTGAGAAATGTCCGGCCCAACGTCATCGCCGTTTGTGTGTCTGAATCCATGATGATCATGTGAGCGAAGAGAACCATGTTCGGTTCAACAGTGGCCGGGTTGTCGCGGTAGAACATCGGCGCATCCATCCAGCACGGTGTGAAGCGTGCGCCAAGCGAGTAACCACATGCATTGAGCCTGTGGGCTGCGAGACCGCGGGTTTCCATCACGCTTGCATGGGCTTCAAACACGTCGCCGAAGGTGTTTCCGGTGCGCATCGCGTTACGGCAGGCGAGAAGCGCTTCATGCGCTGCCTCATACAGTTCCATATGGCGCGGTGTGGGATGGCCAACCGGCACTGTCTGCATATAGGCCGCGTGATAATGACGATAGGTGCCCGCCCATTCCAGGGTCAACTGATCTTGTGCATCCAGTCTTCTCCTACCCGATTTATACCGGCACAACAGCGCCTCAAGGCCTGAGCCGATGATGAACTCATTGCCCGGGTAATCGCCGCCGCCCTTGAAAATCACGGAATGCATGGCGGCCAGAATGTCGCCTTCATCTGCGCCCGCTTTTGTTTCCGCAAGTGCTGCCTCAAATGCAGCATCGCCCAGTTCAGCCGCCCTGCGGATGTAATCGATTTCCGCCTTGCTCTTGATGGTTCTCAAAGCGCCGACGAGGTCTGAGGCGTCTTCAATTTTCGCAAAGGTCTTCAATGCCTCGTCGAGAAGCTTGCCGTTTGCGGCGGTGAGACCTTGCGTTTCATATTCAACGCCGAGTTTTTTGCCGAGCAGGTCCATGTCATCGAGGAGGTTGCGCAAGTCGATTGCCGGATTTGCGCCCGCGCGGTCCGTCCAGATGCGGATATCTTCGACGATGGATGTGAGTTGCGCCTGGCGCAGGTCGGCGGAACGCGTAAGTAGGACAATCGTGCCGTCGCGCTTGACCACCATCGACTGGAAAAAGCAAAAGCCGAATGTGTCATAGCCTGTCAGCCAATACATGCTCTCCTGCGCGAACAACAACATTGCGTCATAGTTGCGTTCGTCCATCGCATCCTGAAGCTTTGCAAGCCGCGCGTTAAACTCGGGGCGTTCAAAATGAAGGGCCACGTGTCTCTCCTTCGATCATTTTAGAACAATGGCGCTTAAAAGCCTGCCGTAATCCGCCTCACTGCGGTGGGTGGCGCGGCGGTATGAATAAAATCGCGTTTCATCCTGATAGGTGCAAAGGGCCAGGTTCTCGACCGTCTTAAGCCCGCACTGCATCAGACGGTCGGTGATATAGCCCGGCAGGTCAAACATGGCGTGGCCGTCACGGTCGCTTGGCTTCAGGTATTGCGCGTTTTCCTCAGTGAGGCCTTTCAGCCGGTCGACGAATTCGGGCCCCACTTCGTAGGACTGCTGGCCGATGGTCGGGCCGAGGACGGCCCTTATGGCGCCGCGCTCTGCGCCAAGCGCTTCCATAGCGCCAATCGTGTTTTCAAGGACACCACCCGTCGCCCCGCGCCATCCGGCATGGGCGGCTCCGACAACCCGGGCTTTGTCATCGGCAAAAAGGACCGGCCCGCAATCTGCGGTCGCAATTCCAATCAGAACGCCGGGCCTGTCGGTGACCAGCGCATCCGCCTTGGGGCGATTGCCATCTTCCCAGACATCCTCAACGGTGACGACGTTTGATGAATGGATCTGATAGGGCGTTGCGAGATTTGCGATCCCGACGCCAAGGTCACGGGCGCAGCGGGCGCGGTTTTCCTTAACGGCGCTCTTGTCATCATCTGAGCCTTGGCCGATGTTTCGGCTCGCATAAATCCCGCCCGACACGCCGCCTTCGCGGGTGAAAAAGGCGTGGTCGATGTTTTCGACACCCAAAAGGGCTTCCGCCTGGATGCCACTCTTTTCAGAAACCATGGGGGTCCACGCCCTTTGCGGTGATGCTCATGACCTTAAATAAGTCTCCCATTTTGTCGGGCGCTGCAAGTCGTTCGACATCGGTTGTGATCCGGCTTTGGATTTCTGGCGAACGCCCTTGCCCCAATGCGCCTGCCCTTTCGAGCAGGCCCATAGCGATGAGAAACGCGCCTTGTGTGGACATATGGGCGGCGAGGCCATTGCTTTCGACAATGCGGGCGAGCGCAGAAAAATCAACATGGGCGGTGAGGTCCGCTTCGCCCGGTGCGACCAGTGGATCGTAATAGGCATGGTCTTTGACGGCCTGAAACGTGTCGCCCAATCCGGGCTCCAAGTGGCCGTAATCAATGATGAGCGCCGCGCCGTCATGGCGTTTCATCGTGTCGCAGATTGATGCGATGGCGGTTTGGCCTGCAGGGCAAAGTTCAAACACCGCATCTTGTTCCGGGGCGAGCGCTCTCGGGATCATGGGGCTTGCCGGTTTCAACCCCCATGTCAGGTCATCGTTTTCGTCAAGGCCGATGGCGCGTTCATGCCATGCGCCATCGCGATATTGGTATTGATGGATTGGCAGCGCATCGAGAAACTCATTGGCTATCAGAATGGCCGGTTGATTGGACAGTTCACTCACGTCTCCAATCCAACTTGCATCTCTGCCATTGGGTGCCAATGTCTGACGCTGCAACGCCCGCAATCTGTCGCTGACTTCGATCAGCGTGACATCAACTGCTTTCGCGCAGTCGGGTGCTGCCTTTTCCAGCGTCCGCAGGATGTCGGCCATCAAGGTGCCGCGACCGGGGCCAGCCTCCGCCAGACAGAACGGTTGCGGCTTTCCCATTTTCTGCCAGATATCGATCACCCAGATGCCGATCATCTCCCCGAAAAGCTGGCTTACCTCGGGTGCGGTGATGAAGTCGCCTTCTCCTCCAAACGGTTCTTTGGTCGTGTAATAGCCGTCTTCCGGGTCTGTCAGGCAGAGCTGCATATAGGTTGCGACATCCATGGGGCCTGTCGCGCGGATGATACCTTTCAGCCGCTCCTCCAGCGTGTTGGTCATTTCGCGGCGCGCGATGCTGCGATGAGCGCGATGCCGCCGATCAACACCGGAACGGACAGGATCATTCCCATTGTCGCGAAGCCACCGAACAAAAAGCCCAATTGCGGGTCCGGTTGGCGGAAAAACTCGACAAAGATGCGCGCCGACGCATAGCCAATGCCGAAAATGCCAGCCGTGAGACCCGGCGTCGCGAGGCTTTGTCTGGAGTGGGTGAGCCACCTCAAGATGATCCATAAAACGAGGCCTTCCAGTGCCGCCTCATAAAGCTGGCTGGGGTGGCGTGGCTCCGGGCCTGCACCTGGAAACACCATTGCCCAGGGTACGTCCGTGACGCGCCCCCACAACTCATCATTTATGAAATTTGCCACCCGACCGAAAAACAATCCGAAGGGGGCTGCGACCGCCATCACATCGCAGAACGACAGGAATGCGATGTTCTTGCGCCGGGTGTATAGCAAAATTGCGACGATGACGCCGATGAGGCCGCCGTGGAAGGCCATGCCGCCTTGCCAGATCTTCAGGATTTCCAACGGGTTTTCGAGGTAAAACTGGGTGTTGTAAAACGCCACGAAACCGAGACGCCCGCCGACGATCACGCCAATGCCTGCCCACAACAGAAAATCTTCGATGTGATCTTTTTCAACCGCGGGCTTTTCTGCGCGCCACAGGGATGGTGTGGCGCAGATGCGCTTTGCGTAGATATAGCCGAGCAGCAAGCCCACTACATAGGCAAGGCCGTACCAGCGAATGGCGATCGGGCCGAGTTCGACGGCGACGGGATCAATGACCGGGAAAGGTAAAACGAAAATGGACATTTCGGCTTTGCGTGGTTGGGGTTGCTGGCTCACGTTGCGGCAACAGGCGTGGCGGTTCTTGCGCGGACCTTAAGGACCCCCTCCTTCAATCTCAACTGTTGAAGGACGCCTCACCGGATTTCCTCCCTCATTGCGCATCACGGTGCTGCAGCTTATATCCAAGGCAAGCGGGGATCACACAACGCGATGATGCTCCCAATGTAAGCCCGAGACAGGCCCAAGACAGAGATGTAACACCATGGCTCAGCCCACCAACAAACTTCTCGATGAATTTGCAAAACTGATGACGGACGTGGCCGATGTGGCTCAAGGCGTCAAGCGTGAGGCTGACACCGTTATCAAGTCGCAGATGGAGCGTTTTCTGAGCGAACTCGACATGGTGACCCGCGAAGAGTTCGATGCCGTTCGCGCGATGGCGCTGAAGGCGCGCGACGAGAATGAAAAGCTATCTGCCCGCCTCGAAGAGCTGGAAAAAAAATTGGCTGAAAAAGACGCTTGACGGAAGAGAATCAAGCGCCCGGATTTCCGCCATTTTGGCGCTTTGCAGCCTGCATTCACGGCCATAACTTTCCACAAGTTCCCCACAAGTGCACGCCAAATCCGTTAGGTGGGATGGCAGACGATGCGTATGATGATCGTGGGATTTGATTCGTGATTCCAGAGGGTTAGCTGAGTCATATATGTCACACATTCGACGACTAACCTCGCATGGCGAATCAACTTTTATCGCGGATTGAAAGTGTAATTTAAGTGACACCGCACAACTCCACACGCCCTGTGACAGGGTGGGTAAGGTTTGAGGACAAAACATGGCACTCGGCGCGCTAGACTTTGACGACCGTCATTCCAATCCAGTCGACACGATCGAGGCGGTCGCTGCCTTGAAAGACTGGTTTTTCGACCGGCCTGGAGATGATGAGATCACCATCTCCATATCTGGCCAGTGGGCTGACTATGATGTGTCATTTTCCTGGATGGATGAGGTGGAAGCCCTGCACCTTGCCTGTGCGTTTGATCTTAAGGTCAAGCAGGCGCGCTCCAATGAGGTCGTGCGTTTGCTCGCGCTCGTCAACGAGCAGATGTTGTGCGGACATTTCGATTTATGGAGCAAGGAAGGTCTTGTCATTTATCGCCAGTCGCTTTTGCTATCCGGCGGGGTTGAGCCAAGTACACAACAGGTCGAGGGCATGTTGCATACTGCGGTCGACGCCTGTGAGCGCTACTTTCAGGCATTCCAGTTCGTCCTTTGGGCAGGGCGTAGCGCACGTGAAGCGCTTGATTGCGTGATGTTTGAAACCGCTGGCGAAGCCTGATCTGATGACCGAAGTCAGCGCTGACCATCCTGTCGTCCTCGTCGGAGCGGGGAAGATGGGCGGTGCCATGCTGAGCGGCTGGATAAACGCCGGTCGACCCGCTGAGGGATTTCACATCGTGGACCCCGCACCCAGTGCGGATATGCAGGATTTTGCAAAGCGACATGGCGTTGTGCTTTCCACCGCGCCCGATGGTTCGGTGAAGCCGAGTGTCGTGATTATCGCCGTTAAACCGCAAATGATGGATGCGGTGCTGCCGACACTTGCGGCTTATGCCGCCGCGCGTCCCGCTTTTGTGTCCGTTGCCGCTGGAACTCCGGTCGCCACGTTTGAAGCTGTTTTTGGCGGGGATGCGGCCGTTGTCCGTGCCATGCCGAATACGCCGGCGCAGGTTGGGCGTGGCATCACCATAGGATTTGCAAATGGCGGGGTGTCTGCGGATCAACGTGCGCTTGTCGCAGACCTGCTCACCGTGACCGGCGCGTTCGATTGGGTCGATCGCGAAGAGCTCATCAATGCCGTGACCGCCGTCTCCGGGTCCGGCCCGGCTTATGTGTTCCATATGGTCGAAGCAATGGCGGCAGCTGGTGTCACTGCGGGGCTTGAACCCGCTCTTGCGCTCAAGCTTGCACGCGCGACGGTGGAAGGCGCAGGAGAACTTCTCCATCAATCGGATCTCGGTGCGGATGTGTTAAGACAAAATGTGACCTCTCCCGGAGGCACGACGGCCGCAGCGCTTGCGATCCTGATGGCTGAGAACGGGCTCACCCCGCTTATGACGGATGCCGTTGCTGCGGCGAAACAGCGTGCGGATGAGCTTTCCGGTTGAATTTCCCGTTTGACGCCATAGTGTTGGCGCAAAGCCAACTGAATGAGGTCAACCATGGCGACCGCAAAGACGCGTGACAAGATACTCGACAGTTTTCTCACGCTTTTGAAGACGCATCCTTATGGCGATGTCACGCTTTCAAAGATCGCAGACGAAGCAGGTGTCAAACTCTCCGTTCTCCGGGAGGCCTATGACG
This sequence comes from Pseudomonadota bacterium, assembly GCA_039818625.1. Taxonomy (GTDB): domain Bacteria; phylum Pseudomonadota; class Alphaproteobacteria; order Rhizobiales; family JACESI01; genus JBCBTO01. Next base: position 1,681 of record JBCBTO010000031.1, on the reverse strand, counting down.
GCAAGATCGCGCTGATCGAAGAGTTCGCGCGCAAAATCGATGCTGCCGTGCTCGATGACATTGATGAGGACGTGGCCGATGAACTTCCTCGTGAGAGATTGATGGACGTCCTGCTTTCGCGGTTTGATGCGCTTGGGCCGCATAAGGAGGTTATCCGCACCATGCTCGCAGAGGCGCGCAATGATCTCGCCTTTGCCGCCAAATTGAACCGCATAACGCTTGTCTCAATGACCTGGATGCTCAATGCGGCCAATATAAACACCGGCGGGATGGACGGGGCACTGCGGGTACAGGGCACAGCTATGGTGTTTGCCAAAGTGCTGCGCACATGGGTCGACGACGATGAGAGCATGGCGAAGACCATGGCCAAGCTCGACAAGGAATTGCGCTCCGGTGAGCGAATGATGAAGCGGATGGACCGTATGTCATCGATGATGGCTCCGCTTAAGCGGTTCAAAACCCGCAAGCGGGCGCGACAGGCAAGCGAGGAAACCGCCGTTTAGAAACGAGGGCAGGGGGCATGGCTGATACCATCACGTTCGATGATTTCATGAAGGTCGATATCCGGGTCGGCATAATCAAAGATGCCCAGGATTTCCCGGAGGCGCGCAAGCCGGCTTACAAGCTCTTTATCGATTTTGGCGACGAGATCGGCATGAAAAAAACGTCCGCGCAAATCACCAAACACTACACACTTGGCGATCTGATTGGTCGTAAGGTCATGGCCGTCGTGAACTTTCCACCCCGTCAAATCGGACCGTTTATGTCGGAGGTGCTCACGCTCGGCTTTTCCGATGAGAACGGCGATATTGTGCTCGCTGCGGTGGAGCGTGACGTGCCAAATGGCAGCCGTATGCACTGATGCCGCTTATGCCGGAATGCGAATGACGGCTTTTGTCCCGCCAAGTGTGCTTTCCGACAAGGTGATATCGCCGCCGTGGCCTCTTGCGATGTCGAGGGCGATGGACAAGCCAAGGCCCGTGCCGCTTTGGTCGACATTCTGATTGCGGGCCTGGTCGAGCCGGTAAAAAGGCTTGAAAACGGCCTCCCGCTCGCCTTCGGGGATACCTGGTCCGTCATCAGCGACAGTTATGGTCAACCAACCACTCAGATGAACGCCGCTGATTGCTATCTCGCTTTTGGCGAATTTGATGGCATTGCCGGTGATGTTGGCAAGGCATCGTTTGAACGCCATTGGCCTCACCTGAACGAGGGGTTCGCCCATGAAAGACACGCTGACCTCTTTCCGCTCCAAAAGTGCGTGGCCTTTGAGCTCATCGAGGAGGGCTTCCACATCAACTTCATCGGTGTCTTCGTCATTCGCACCGCGGGCGAAATCGAGATAGCCCTCCAGCATGGTTTGCATGTCGATGACATCCTGCTCCATTTCGCGAATTTCGTTCTTTTCCCCGAGGAGGGCGAGGTGAAGGCGAAAACGGGTGAGGATCGTCCTCAGGTCATGGCTGACGCCCGCGAGCATTGCCGTGCGCTGCTCGATCTGGCGTTCAATGCGCTCGCGCATTTCGATGAAGGCGCGGCTTGCGCGCCGCACTTCCAGGGCACCGGCGGGTCGGAAATTTGGATGGTCGCGCCCTTTGCCGAAGTCTTCCGCAGCATTGGCCAACCGCTGGATCGGCCGGATCTGGTTGCGCATGAAGATGATGGCAATCACGAGAAGCAC
>JBCBTO010000030.1:0-12639 GCA_039818625.1 Pseudomonadota bacterium | reverse complement strand
AAAACCCGTTTGCCGTGGACCCTGCCAAGTGGATTGCGCAGCTGACCGAGCAGTTTGATGGCGAGGATGATCACGAGGACTTCCTAGAAGCTGTGAAGCTGGAGATGTATTCGGACCAGGTGTTTTGCTTCACGCCCAAGGGGCGTCTGATCAGCTTGCCGCGCGGGGCAAACTCCATCGATTTCGCCTATGCCGTCCACACCGACATTGGCAATACCTGCGTCGGGACCAAGATCAACGGTCGTATCATGCCGCTGGTGACAGCACTGAACAACGGCGATGAAGTCGAAATCCTGCGCTCTCCTGCCCAAAAGCCGATGGCTGTTTGGGAAAATCTGGTCGTGACGGGAAAGGCCCGTGCGGCGATCCGGCGTGCAACAAGAGCAGAAGTGCGTCGGCAATATGCGGGTCTCGGTCGGCAAATTCTGGAACGTCAGTTCGAACTGGCAGAAAAACCGTTCTCCGATGACTTGCTGAAAGATGCGCTCAAGCGCATCGGCCTTTCAGACATTGAGGAGGCCATGACCCGGGTCGGCCGTGGCGAGATGGCACCAGCTGTCATTTTAGAGGCGATTTATCCTGAACTGAAACAAATCGATCCGGCAACATCGAAGGGAATCAAAGGTCAAGCGGGCGAAGGCTGGTTTGGAATTGGCTCGCAGGCTTTGAAGTTCCGCGTTCCGGGTCTTTCCAAACGTCTTGAACGTGCCGAAAACGGGCAAGTACCCATCCGTGGCCTCAATTCAAATCTGCCGGTTAAGTTCGCCCCCAATGGCGGCGCGGTGCCAGGTGATCGGATTGTCGGCATTCTGGAGCCAGGACTTGGCGTCACCATTTATCCGATCCAGTCGCTGGCGCTCAGCAAATTTGACGATACGCCCGAGCTGTGGCTTGACGTGCGTTGGGACATTGAGGACGGGACGAGCGATCTTTTTCCCGCTAAGCTGGTGGTAAGTTCGCTCCACGAACCGGGCACCCTTGCGCAGATCACGAAAATAATTGCAGACCACAACAGCAATATCGAACGGGTGGAAATCGAACACGATGCAGCTGACTTTGCCGATATCACGGTGGATCTTCAGGTGCAGGATTTGAAGACACTCAACCGGATCATGACCGACATTCGATCTTGCCCGGTCGTCAGCACGGTCACGCGGGTCAACGGTTAGACTGAAAACATCGACGGGAAAGGTGCTCATGACACACGAAGAAGTTCTGACCATCTTCAAAAAAGCGGGCGCGATCCTGGAGGGCCATTTCATCCTGTCGTCTGGCCTGCGCAGTCCCACTTTCTTGCAAAAGGCGCGTGTTTTCCAGTTTCCCGCCGAGACCGAAAAGCTCTGCCGGGCTTTGGCTCAAAAGCTGATTGCGGCTGGGTTTGGCGATGTCGATGCCGTTGTCTCACCCGCCGTTGGTGGCATTATTCCAGGATATGAGACTGCCCGGCACCTCGGCCTCAAGGCCATGTATGTGGAGCGACAAGACGGTGAGTTTGCGCTGAGACGCGGTTTCGAACTGCCAAAAGGGTCACGAGTTGTCGTCATTGAAGACATCGTCAGCACGGGACTTTCCGTGCGTGAGTGTATCTCGGCCCTAAAGGCGGTCGGAATTGATGTGGCAGCCGTCGGCTGTCTTATTGATCGCTCTGCGGGAGAAGCGTCCGTGGGCGTGCCGCTGATCGCCCTCACCGAATACAAGGTGCCAGCTTATCCCGCAGATGCTTTGCCGCCGGAGCTTGAAAAAATCCCCCCGGTGAAGCCCGGAAGCCGTGGACTGCAATGATCCGACACAAATCTACGGTAATATTCACCCTCTATTTGCACAATCACGGTTGTATAAAAGACTGATAATGCGGATATAAATCGCCGTGCCGCTGAGGCGTCGCGATCCCTGGTGTTAAGAAGAGTTGCTTGTCGTATGCTGTTCCAGCGGCGAGAAAAAGAAACCTTTCCCCAAAAGCTGCGCTTGGCCGTTTGGCCGAGGCGAAGCTGGTGGCGCAGCATTCGCTATCTTCTTTTGCGCGTGCTCCGCCTGACCGCGTCACCCCATGTGATCGCGATGGGTGTTGCCGCTGGCGTGTTCGCGTCCTTCACGCCGTTTCTGGGATTCCATTTCGTCACCGCATGGACGATCTGCTTTTTCACCCGTGGAAGTTACTTCGCTGCCGCAACGGGAACGTTTTTCGGAAACCCTCTGACCTTTCCGTTCATCTGGGCTTCGACGCTTGCAGCCGGTCGCTTCATTCTTTCCGGGCTGGGCGTCGATAGGGCAGATCAGTTTGAAGCGCCGGATTTGAGCTTCAGTCTGATTGTGAATTCGTTCGACACGGTCTGGCCTATGATCAAGGCGATGACGCTAGGCTCGCTGCCCATCGGCATACCGGTCGCGTTTGTTTGCTATCTGGTCGTGCGACAAATGGCGCGCATTTACCAGAAATCCCGCCTTAAGATGCTCGCCGACAAAGCGCGCTCCGACTGGGCAAACCGTCTCGACCGTCAACTTCAAGCCGAATACGAGGCAAACCTTGAGGTCGGCGAGACATCTGGCCCGGCGGATGAAAAACCATCAGATAAGGCAATGTTATGATCGTTGGTCTTGGCTCCGACCTCATCGACATCACACGCATCGATGCGTCCATTGAGCGCTTTGGTGATCGGTTCTTGAACCGCATTTTCACCGATGTTGAAAGGCAAAAATCGGACAAACGGCGAATGCGCGCAGCGTCTTACGCCAAGCGGTTTGCTGCCAAAGAAGCGTGTTCAAAGGCGCTTGGAACGGGGTTTCGGGCGGGGGTTTTCTGGCGCGATATGGGGGTGGTGAATGCCCCATCCGGCAAACCGACGATGGCCTTGACAGGCGGAGCGCTCGATCGCCTCAACACCCTCATTCCAGAGGGTCATGCACCTGTGATCCATGTGACAATCACCGATGATCATCCCTGGGCACAGGCCTTTGTCATCATTGAAGCGGTTCCGTCAATCGCGAAAGCCGATCACTAAATATGTGAAAGCGCGTTCCAGACGTTCTTGATCATTGCTTGCCGTGTGTAACCTCGCTACAAGCCTTGCAACCGATTTTCAGTGCGCGTGCGCGGACGTTTCGGCAAAGATGTCCGGCCCCGCTTGATGCATGTCCACAAGAGCATGAAAGACCAAGGTATCGTTTCTGAATGACAGCAGAAAACCAAAAAGCAAAAGAAGAAGGGGGCGTCTGGGATACCGTCAAGGTTATCGTGCAGGCGCTCATCCTCGCACTTATTTTGAGAACGTTTCTTGTGCAACCCTTCAGTATTCCGTCGGGGTCGATGAAAGGTACGCTCTTGGTGGGCGATTATCTCTTTGTATCCAAATACTCTTACGGATACTCGCAACACTCCTTCCCGTTCGGTCTCGCTCCGATCAGCGGGCGCATCTGGAAGGGCGAACCGAAGCGCGGTGACATTGCAGTTTTCAAACTGCCGAAAGATGGAAAAACCGACTATATCAAGCGGATTGTCGGCTTGCCGGGTGACCGGGTTCAGATGATCGACGGTGCACTTTATCTCAACGGCGAGGCCGTTGAGCGCGAAAAGGTGCAGGATTTCACCGAAACCAACCGGCGTGGCGAACAGCGCGCCGTCACGCAGTATCGCGAGACGCTGCCGAACGGCGTGAGCTACCTGACCCTTGATCTTGTGCCCAACGGATTTTCCGATAACACGCAGGAATATGTCGTTCCGGAAGGTCACTATTTCATGATGGGTGACAATCGCGACAACTCCGCCGATAGCCGTGTTCTCGGACAGGTTGGCTATGTGCCATATGAAAATCTCGTGGGCCGCGCTGAGCTCTTGTTCTTCTCTTTGAAAGAAGGAACATCGGCCTGGCAGATATGGAAGTGGCCGACGGACCTGCGCTTCGGTCGTTTGTTCAACGGATTGCGGTCAAACCGGTGATGGTCGGTCAGATGCATGGCGAAGCGTAGACCGATCCCTCTGGATATCCAAAGCTTTGAAAAGAAGCTCGGCTACACCTTCCAAGATCCCGAACTTTTGACCAGAGCCTTAACCCACAGCTCGCACCTGACGCATGGCGTCTTGAGCGCGACGGCATCGTACCAGCGCCTGGAATTCATGGGCGACCGCGTGCTCGCCTTCGTGATTGCCGACATGCTGTATGACGCGTTTCCGCACGCTGAAGAAGGGGAACTCGCCCGCCGTCTGACCGGTCTTGTGCGCAATGAAACCTGCGCTGACGTTGCGGAGGACTGTGACATGGGTGCATATATCCGGCTTGGCGAGGGCGAAGCGGCAGCTGGCGGGCGAAAGAAGGCCGCGATCTTGGGCGATGTCTGCGAGGCGGTGATTGCCGCGATTTATTATGACGGTGGCATGGAGCCCGCGCGGGCTTTTATCACACGCCATTGGAAAGAGCGGATGATGACGTGGTCAAAGCCGCTGCGCGACCCGAAAACCACCTTGCAGGAATGGGCACACGGCCGAAAACTGGAAACACCGGCCTACCGCGAGGTGTCACGGTCCGGCCCCGACCACGCGCTCAACTTTGTTGTCGAAGTGACGGTTGGCGGGCGCGAGCCTCAAACCGGGACGGGCAGTTCCAAGCGTGAGGCACAGCAAAAAGCGGCATCTGCCATGTTGATCCGCGAAGGCGTTTGGGAGACGGACACATATGACTGAAACATCCCCGAGCGTGCCGGCGACGAAATGCGGCTATGTCGCGCTGATCGGCGCGCCGAATGCGGGCAAATCCACACTCCTCAATCGCTTTGTTGGGGGCAAGGTCTCCATTGTCTCCCACAAGGTGCAGACAACGCGTGCGCTGGTGCGGGGCATCATGGCCGAGGGCGAGACGCAGATCATTTTCGTCGATACACCCGGCATCTTCAAACCGAAACGACGCCTCGACCGCGCCATGGTAACATCGGCCTGGGACGGGGCAGGTGATGCGGACGTCGTCGCGCTTTTGATAGACGCGAAGAAGGGCGTTGACGAAGAGGTCGAGCCGATCTTGACCGCGCTCGCAGAACGCCGTCAGCGCTGCATCTTACTTCTCAACAAGATTGATCTCATCCGGCGCGAAGAGTTGCTCAAGCTCGCCGAAACGGTCGCTGAGACAGTCGACTTCGACGCGACATTCATGATCTCGGCGGAAAAGGGCGATGGTTGCGCTGACGTCGTGGCGTATCTCGCAGACAAGATGCCCGCCGGCCCCTGGCTTTATCCGGAAGACCAAATGTCGGATCTGCCCATGCGCCAACTTGCAGCAGAAATCACGCGCGAGAAACTGTACGAGCGTTTGCACCAGGAACTGCCCTATGCGTCGACGGTCGAGACAGAAGACTGGAAAGAGCTTAAAAGTGGTGACGTGCGCATTGAACAAACGATTTACGTCACCCGCGAAAGCCACAAGAAAATCGCGCTTGGCAAAGGCGGTCAGACGGTGAAAGCCATTTCGTCCTCCGCTCGCCGCGAATTATCGAACATTCTTGAACGCCCGGTGCATCTGTTCTTGTTTGTGAAGGTCCGCGAGAAGTGGCTGGACGACCCGGAACGCTACCGGGAGATGGGGCTCGATTTTCCGACTTAGAACGGGTTTGACGAGCCGGGACCTTGCCAGACACAAACTCCACTGGGCTGTGAAAGCCGCGACCTCATTTATGGGTCTGTACCCTAATGCGCCTAATCATCAAACCCCGGGCTTTGAATGAAGCTCTCCGGTGACAGAACCACCACCGTCGCGGTTGGCGGCAATGTGTTCAACGATACCTCTAACGATGAGTCCCGCCTCACATCGACCGGAAAACCCTCACTCATACTTGCGAGAAACTCCTGAAGCGAGAACGAGCCGAACCAGTGCATCGGCATAATCATGCTGGCATTGAGGCGCTTCACGACCTTCACCATGTCCGGCAGGTTCATCGTATAGCCGCCGTCGACCGGCACCATCAAAATATCGAGCCTGCCGATTGCAGCGTAATGCTCGTCGGTCAGGAGATGATGCAGATGGCCGAGATGGCCGATGCAAAGCCCACCCATTTCAAAGATGAAGATCGAATTGCCGTTTTCCTCAAAGCCGGAATAGACGGAATTGATGTCGGTCGTCACATTGCGGATGATCACTTCGCCCACCTGAATATTGTGATCTGCCGGTTCGCCATTCTGGCCCCAGCCGCGCAAAACATGGGGGATGCGCGGGTCCGGGTTGGACGTAAAATGCGTTGTGTGTGCGTGGTTCATCGTGACGACATCTGGCACGACGTTAAGGCCCGCAAAACCTGAATAGTCGGTCGCAATTTTCAATCCAGTGGCATCTTCGATGCGAAACGTGGAATGCCCCACATAGGTTATGCGCACATCGGACGGGCCAAGCGCCAGTTTGATCGGCTCACGCGCGCTCGCGGTGACAATGCCGCCACCGGCGTCAGCAATCGCGAGACATGTGCTGCGCGGTGTCTGTCGCTCCTCCTGCGCCAGAGCTGAACTCATCGCGAGACAAAAGGCACCAATGAGCATTCCCAGGAACAATCGCATCGTTTTTCTCCGCCAGTGATCTAACAAGTGATCCAATTCTGTGCCCCAATAACCAGTGTCCCTTCCTGTGGGGCCTCTGACAACATATGAAATACGTATGGAATGGACGGAAGATGCCCTGATATTGGGCACGCGCAAACATGGCGAGACGAGTGTCATACTCGAAGTGATGACGCGTGAGCGCGGGCGTTGCCTCGGCCTCGTGCGCGGTGGGCGCTCGCGTCGCATGCAGCCGACGCTTCAGGCGGGCAACCGCGTCACGGCCACGTGGCGCGCCAGGCTTGAAGACCATCTTGGCATCTTTACGATCGATCCCGTGGCGTTGCGGGCGGCAAGCCTGATGGAAACATCGCTTGGTTTGCACATAATTCAGACGGTCGCTGGGCTGTTGCGATTGCTACCGGAACGCGACCCTCATGCAGCCCTGGCCGACGCTGCCGAAATCATTCTGGAAAACACCCGTGAGCCGATTGTCGTCGCAGCGCTTATGGTGCGGTTCGAACTGGCTCTTCTCGATGATCTCGGCTTCGGACTTGATCTTTCAAAATGCGCTGCGACCGGAACCAAACAAGATCTCGTCTATGTCTCGCCGAAATCCGGCCGGGCCGTGAGTGCCGACGCGGGTGAACCCTATAAGGCCAAGATGCTCGTCTTGCCGCCGTTTCTCAAAGGCGAGGGCACGAGTCTGGAACGCTCCGATATCATGAACGCTTTCACGCTTTCCGGTTTCTTTCTGAATCGCCACATTTTCGAGCCACGCGCCCTGCCACCGCCGCTCGCCCGCGAGGCGTTGCTGCGGGATTTGGAGCGCGCGATCGAAGAGGGGTGAAAACGCACACAACCGTGGGTATCCTTGACCTCTTGCCCGGATTTGCTTGAGAGCGCGACGCCAATCAGATAGCTAGAACAGATGGGAAACACAGTAGCACCACCGCCCGATGGCGGCGACGATGACAACATCGAACAGATCAATCTGAAGACGGCGCTCGAAGAGCGGTATCTCGCCTACGCGCTGTCAACGATCATGCATCGGGCCTTGCCAGACGTTCGTGATGGGCTAAAGCCCGTCCATCGGCGCATTCTCCATGCCATGCGAGAGCTGAAGCTCGACCCCGGTTCAGGCTTCAAGAAGTCGGCCCGCGTCGTCGGCGATGTAATCGGTAAGTTTCACCCGCACGGGGATCAGTCGGTCTATGACGCGCTCGTGCGCCTCGCGCAAGACTTTGCGGTGCGCTATCCGCTCGTCGACGGGCAAGGCAATTTCGGCAATGTGGACGGCGATAACGCAGCGGCCATGCGCTACACTGAAGCGCGGATGACAGAAGTCGCGCGCCTTTTGATGGAAGGCATCACTGAGAACGCCGTCGATTTCCGCGAGACATATGACGGAGAAGACGAAGAACCGGTCGTCCTTCCGGCCAATTTCCCGAACCTTCTCGCCAATGGATCGAGCGGTATTGCTGTCGGCATGGCGACCAACATCCCGCCGCACAACGCAGCCGAGTTGTGTGATGCTGCGATCCATTTGATCAAGTATCCAAATGCAAGCGTTGAAAAACTCGTCGATTACGTGCCCGGCCCGGACTTTCCGACAGGCGGTGTCTGCGTTGAGGATCGCGCTTCCATCATTGAGGCCTATAAAACCGGACGCGGCGGGTTTCGCGTCCGCGCGCGTTGGGAAAAAGAAGATCAGGGGCGCGGGTCCTACGTGATCGTCGTCACCGAGATTCCCTATCAGGTGCAAAAGTCCCGCCTGATTGAAAAAGTCGCCGAACTCTTGATGGCGCGCAAGCTTCCGCTTCTGGCCGATATCAGGGATGAGTCTGCGGAAGACATCCGCATCGTGCTGGAGCCGAAAAGCCGGACAGTTGATCCGAACCTTTTGATGGAATCGCTCTTCAAGCTGACGGACCTTGAAAACCGCGTGTCGCTCAACATGAATGTGCTGTCGCGCGGCACGGTGCCAAATGTGCTCGGCTTGCGCGAGGTCCTCAAAGAGTGGCTCGAACACCGAAAAGAGGTGCTGATCCGCCGGTCTGAGCATCGGCTTGAAAAGATCAATCATCGCCTTGAGGTGCTGGCGGGCTATCTCATCGCGTTTCTCAACATCGACGAAGTGATCCGCATCATTCGTCACAAGGATGAGCCGAAACGGGAGTTGATGACGCGCTTCGATCTTTCGGATGTTCAGGCAGAAGCGATCCTCAACATGCGCTTGCGCTCGCTGGCGAAGCTTGAGGAAATTGAAATCCGCCGTGAACACGAGGCTCTGAGCGACGAAAAAGCGCAACTTACGGAGCTCCTCGATTCCGATGACCTGCAGTGGAAAAAGATCGGCGAGCAACTGCGTGAGGTCAAGAAAACCTTCGGCCCCGACACGGAACTCGGGCGCCGGCGCACGTCTTTTTCCGAGGCGAGCGATATCGACATTGAAGACATTCAAAACGCGATGATCGAGCGCGAGCCGGTCACGGTCGTCGTCTCCGAGAAGGGCTGGATCAGGGCCATGAAAGGCCATCTCGCGTCGACCGACGCGCTGCAATTCAAGGATGGCGATACGCTCAAAGCCGCGATCCACGCGGAGACGACGGACAAGATCATCATCTTCACGACCTCCGGTAAGTTCTACACGCTCGGTGTCGACAAGCTTCCCGGTGGACGCGGCCATGGAGAGCCGTTGCGGATCATGGTTGACATGGAGAACGATCAGGACATCGTATCTGTCTTCGTCCACGATCCGGGTCGCAAACTGCTCGTCTCTTCAACGGTTGGACGCGGTTTCATCGTCGCGGAAAAAGACCTCGTCGCGAACACCCGCAAGGGCAAACAGGTGCTCAACGTTAAGACGCCGGATGAGGCGTATTTGTGTGTGCCTGTCGTCGGCGACCACGTCGCGGTCATCGGCAAAAACCGCAAACTGCTCGTTTTCCCGCTTGATCAAATGCCGGACATGACACGAGGGCAGGGCGTGCGCATCCAGAAATACAAGGATGGCGGCATTGCGGACATCTGCACGTTTTCCTCCGCTGAAGGCCTCGCCTGGGTCGACAGCGCCGGTCGACGTTATGAACGCACGTTGTCGGAACTCGCCGAATGGCTCGGGGAGCGCGCGCAGGCGGGTCGCATGCCGCCGGTCGGATTCCCGAAAACGAACACGTTCGGTCTCTCATTCTTCAAAGGAGAAATCAAGGCCGGGAAATAACTGCCTCTGACCGGCGCTGCAATTTCGTATAACTGTGAAAAAGAAGAGCGGCGATCACAATCATGCCGCCGAGAACTGTGTTGCTTGTGGGCACTTCTGCGAAAATCGCCCACACAAACACCGGGGCGAAAACGGTCTCCAACAGATAGAACATTGCCGTTTCGGGTGCTGTGATATAGCGCGGCGCAAGCGTCAAAAGCGCCATGGCCAAGGGTGAAATGATCATCGAATTCAAGATGAGATAAAGCGGAGCCTCCACAATGAGACCGGTCTGCAACACGAAGGGTAGGGCGAAAAGAGCGGCCAGGAGCCCAGAAATGGCCGGCGCATAAACGAGATTTTCCCGGCTGCGGCGAATGAAAATCACCTCGGTTGCGAGCATGAACGCACACAAAAGCGCCATGAGATTACCAAAGGTGTTCGCGCCGCGATTGACGATCATGTCGTCAATGGTGATGAGCACGATGCCGCAGAGCGCAACGAGCACGATGACCCATGTCAGAAGTGGATGGCGTTCTTTGAACAGCACAGTTGAAAGAACGAGTGCGATCAGCGAACTAAATGCCGTTATGAAAACGAGGTTTGCGGTTGTCGTATAAAAAATGCCGAGCACGAACCCGACCGTCGCAATGGCGTGGAGCATACCGAGGATGAGTGTATCCCGACCGGTGTAAAACTTCGCATGAGACCAGCCCCCGCGCTGCAGCACCTGTGACACGATTAAAAGCACGGCGGCCATGATCGGACCGCGCACGACAATTGTTGTCCAGGGATCGGTGTTTGCGAGAAGAACGAGTGGGATATCACAAGCGAGCAGAAGCCCACCGGCGGTCGCGATCAAAATGCCTTTTTTCTGGTCGGACATGAGAACGGGACCCTGTGTCGGTATGGTCGCCATGCGCCGGGGTATCAGGCGACGGCGGGGTCATCCGTGTGGTACTCCCACCCGCGCGAGGTGAGGATTTCATGCGGATTGAAGCGCACTTTGTAATGCATTTTGCGCGAACCACGCACCCAATATCCAAGATAAAGATAAGGAAGACCATGGCGGCGCGCCCGCGCAATATGGTCGAGAATCATGAACGTGCCGAGGCTGCGACGGTCATGGTCCGGATGAAAGAAACTGTAGACCATGGAAAGCCCGTCGGCGAGTATGTCGGTCAGCGCCACCGCCAGAAGTTCGCCTTCACCGCGCCCGGTTATCGCGCTGTCGATGGTCCGCCGTCGATATTCCACAACCATTGTCGTCACATGGCTGTCTTCGACCATCATCGAATAGTCGAGGACATTCATGTCGACCATGCCCCCCTCGCGATGGCGCGAATCGAGATAATCGCGAAAAAGGGAATACTGTTCTGATGTCGGAGCCGCCGGACTTTCCTTGCCGATGAGATCATCGTTGCGCCGCATGATCCGACGGAATGATTTCGTCTCGACAAAATCGCTCGTCACGACGCGGATAGACATGCACGCACGGCACATTTCGCACGCGGGCCGGTAAGCGATATTCTGCGAACGACGGAACCCGCCCTGTGTCAACATGTCATTGATTTCAGGCGCGTTTTCCCCAATCAGGTGCGTAAATACCTTCCGTTCCATCTTCCCCTCCAGATAGGGGCAGGGAGACGGCGCGGTCAAATAGAACTGAGGAACGTCTTTTGGGTAGTGCGTCACGGCTTAAAGCCTGCCTTTCAAAGGCACAATAGCCCATCACAAAAAATAGCACCTGAGATACTTAAATCAAGTTGTCCAGCACAAATTAGGGACGGTCGTGGTCAACTGCATCAGAGTTTATCACGATCGCCCCCGACGCGAAATCGTGCAGCAGTCTTTTGCGGGCTGAAAAGAGACCGATCACGAGGACTGCGGGGGTCAGGATGGAAATCGTGAAGTAGAAAACGAGCGCGTGAAAAATTGCAATTAATGCATAAGGACGCCGCCCGTCGACCATGCGCACTTCAAGGCCGAGCGATCGCATGCCAAGTGTGGATGAACGCGGCCCGCCGACCGTGAAAGCGACGTAGAGTGCTGCGACCACCGGAAAGACCATGGAAATCAAAAGCAATCCGAAGCCGAATGTCGTGATGATCAGAACGAAACTTGCAACAAACGTCAGAACCATCACGATGATGAGGTCCATGATGTAAGCAAAGACCCGCCGAGACAGCACACCTTCGAAAAGGGTGCCATTTCCTGGGTAGTTGAACACATCTTCCTGAATGGGGGATGTTTCAGTCGTCATAACTGTCTTTCGAGCGAAGCATATACAGTGTCAGGTATGAAGTTCTGAGATGAATGCAAGGTCATCCCGACGGCTTTGAAAGAGAAGATCAAAGCTTCACTTCATAAATATGAACATCAAGCGCACCGTGCTCCGTTTGAGCCTGCGTGACAACCCGGCGATATCCGTCACCTTCAAAGGCATCGAGCGTTTTCCAGAACGACGGCAGATCGTCTGACGTCAAAATGGAAACATCGATCAGACCGCTGGCTCCATCAAGCCGCAAGCCGGGGCAGCCATGGTCTGCACCCCATCCATGGTTGACGAGCTGACCGCGTACGGAACCCTTTGTCCAGCAGCCGCTGAGATGCGCGAGCTGATCGTGGTTGATTTGTCCCGGTGCGAGCGTGCCGTAGACGGCAAGACGCGTCGTTGCCGCGGGCCCTGTGACCGGCATGTCGGTCGGGCGCGTCAAGATGCGAGATGTTTTGCGACGTCGGGTGCGAAATAGGTGAGAACCCCGTCGGCACCAGCGCGTTTGAACGCCATAAGGCTTTCAAACATGACCCGCTCGCGGTCGATCCAGCCATTTTGCGCCGCCGCCATAACCATCGCGTATTCGCCGGAGACCTGATAGGCAAAGGTGGGCAAGGCAAACGTATCTTTCACCCGATGGATGATGTCGAG
>JBCBTO010000029.1:0-12694 GCA_039818625.1 Pseudomonadota bacterium | reverse complement strand
GGACATGGCGAGCCAGGGACTGTCCATGACAATCGAGGCCATAGCGCCCGGTGCGGCGACGATTTCAATGCCTGTCATGAAAAATCTCACCAATGGCCACAAGACCTGCCACGGCGGATACATCTTCACGCTCGCCGACAGCGCTTTTGCCTTTGCGTGCAACACCTACAATCAGAACACGGTGGCGCAGCACTGTTCGGTGACGTTTCTAGCACCAGGCCTTGAAGGTGACATTTTGACGGCAACGGCGAAAGAGCAAAACCGCGCAGGCCGTTCCGGAATTTATGATGTGACCGTCAAAAACCAGAAGGGTGAGGCCATCGCGCTTTTTCGCGGGCATTCAAGAACAATCAAGGGCCAGCATTTCGAGGAGAAAGCGGGATGACACAGGCATTTTTGTGCGAGGGCTTGCGAAGCCCGATCGGGCGATATGGTGGGACATTGTCGTCCGTCCGGCCCGATGACCTGCTCGCCGATGTCATGAAAGCGGTGTTGGCAAGCGCACCCAATCTCGACCCGGCGGCGATTGATGATGTCATTATGGGATGCGCCAACCAGGCGGGTGAGGACAATCGAAATGTGGCGCGCATGGCAGCGCTCTTGGCGGGGCTGCCTGACACTGTGAGTGGTGCGACGCTCAATCGGCTTTGTGGCTCTGGACTGGATGCGATATCGAATGCCGCCCGTGCGATCAAAACGGGTGAAGCGGAGGTCATGCTCGCAGGCGGCGTAGAGAGTATGAGCCGAGCCCCATTCGTCATGCCGAAACCCGACGCCGCGTTTTCCAGAAAAGCGGAAATTTTCGACACGACGATCGGCTGGCGTTTCGTGAACAAGCGCCTCAAAGCCGAGTTTGGTATCGATTCCATGCCTGAGACGGCGGAAAACGTCGCGGAAGACTTTCAGATTTCGCGCGATGACCAAGATGCCTTTGCGCTCAGAAGTCAGGAGAAGGCGGCGCGCGCCATCGAAAGCGGACGGCTTGCGAAAGAGATCACGCCGATCACAATCCCGCAGCGCAAGAAGGAGCCGATCCTCTTCGACACCGATGAACACCCGCGCCAGACATCGCTCGACAAGCTTGGCAGCTTACCGACCCCATTCAGGGAAGGCGGATCGGTCACGGCGGGCAACGCGTCGGGTACGAATGATGGCGCGATTGCAGTTCTCGTCGCATCTGAAGCGGCGGTGGAGAAATTCGACCTGAAGCCCAAGGCGCGCATCATTGCGACGACTGTGGTCGGTGTCTCGCCGCGCGTCATGGGGATTGGCCCGGCACCCGCCACACAAAAACTGCTTGAGATGACCGGCCACAAGCTGACCGATATCGACATCATTGAACTCAACGAGGCGTTCGCAAGCCAAGGTCTCGCGGTGCTGCGGCAGTTGGGCCTGCCGGATGATGCGGAGCACGTGAACCCGAATGGCGGCGCAATCGCTTTGGGCCATCCGCTCGGCATGTCCGGCGGACGGTTGGCACTCACTGCGGCCGTAGAAATGCAGGAGCGGGGTATGAAGCGCGCGATTTGTACCATGTGCATTGGCGTCGGGCAGGGGATTGCCATGATGCTTGAAGCGGCCTGAGACGAGGGAGAAAGACGTGGAAGACTTGTCTCCGAAACCGGGCGATCTTGAAGCGATCGAAACCGCATCAAAGGATGAGCTCGCAAGTGTGCAATTGGAGCGCATGAAATGGTCGCTCAATCACGCTTATGAAAACGTACCGTTTTATAGGACGTCCTTCGATGGCGCAGACGTCCATCCGTCCGATCTCACATCCCTTGAGGACCTCGCCAAGTTCCCCTTTACGGTGAAGGGTGACCTCCGCGATCACTATCCGTTCGGCATGTTCGCCGTTCCCCGCGAGGACATCGTTCGCATCCACGCTTCGTCCGGTACAACGGGCCAACCGACAGTGGTGGGCTATACGCAAAACGATATCGACATGTGGGGTGACGTCATCGCGCGCAGCCTACGGGCGGCAGGCCTGAGACGGGGCGATGTCCTCCACAACGCTTACGGCTACGGCCTCTTCACCGGCGGTCTTGGTGTTCACGGTGGGGCGGAAAGAATGGGGCTCACCGTCGTCCCGATTTCCGGCGGCATGACCGAACGCCAGGTGCGTCTCATCGAAGACTTCCAGGCCGTCGGTATCACGGTAACGCCATCCTATATGCTGTCGATTCTCGATGAATATCACCGCCAGGGCCGCGATCCACGCGAGAGCGCGGTCAAAGTCGGCATCTTCGGGGCTGAACCCTGGACGAATGCCATGCGCCTTGAGATCGAGCAGGCGTTCGACATGCACGCGGTTGATATATACGGCCTCTCAGAAGTTATGGGCCCGGGCGTCGCAAGCGAATGCGTAGAGACGAAAGACGGCCCCCACATCTGGGAGGATCATTTCTATCCTGAGATCATCGACCCGGAGACGGGCGACGTGATGCCGGACGGAGAGTTGGGCGAACTCGTTTTCACCTCTCTGACGAAGGAAGCGTTTCCAATCATCCGTTACCGAACCCGCGATCTCACGCGGCTGCTGCCCGGCACTGCCCGCACCATGCGGCGGATGGAAAAGGTGACCGGACGCAGCGACGACATGATGATCCTGCGCGGCGTCAATGTGTTCCCGACCCAGATCGAAGAACAATTGATGCGGGTCGAGCGCCTTGCGGCCCATTTCCAGATCGAGCTCACTCAGAAAGGCCGCATGGACCACATGATCGTCCGCGTCGAAACGTTAAATGATCAACCCGATGATGACGCTTCGGCTCAATTGGCAAAACTCCTGAAGGACAATATCGGCGTAACGGCCGAGGTCATCGCAGGGCCCATGAACTCGGTCCCGAGATCGCAGGGCAAGGCTGTTCGCATTGTCGACAATCGCGGGAAAGGAGACTGACCCGTGGTCCGTACCATTGCCAAAGATCACGACGAAAAGCGCGGCGCAATCCTTGAGACCGCCGCCAGGTTCTTCGCGGAAAACGGCTATGACCGCGCATCCATGAGCCAGCTTGCGGTCGAGTGCGGCATCTCAAAAGCGCTGATCTACCACTACTATGACAGCAAGGAAGCATTACTCTTCGACATTTTAAACAGTCACTTGAGTAAACTTCTTCATGCCATTGAAAAAATTCAGATTATTGATGGAAAAGCAGAAGAAAATCTGAAGGCGCTTGTTTCCGAACTTTTGGAAAATTACCGCGGTGCTGACAACGAACATCGCCTTCAATTGGAAGCCATGGCGGCGCTCACGAGCGAGCAGCAGAAACACTTGTCAGCCATGCAGCGTCGGATTGTCGAGGTTTTTTCCTCCGTCATTGCGGAACTGAGGCCCGACCTGTTCGCGCGCGATAAAACTCAGCTCTTCCCGATCACCATGTCACTCTTTGCCATGCTGAATTGGTTTTACCAGTGGCACAAGCCGGGCGTCGGACTGAGCCGCTCTGAGTATGCGGTGCTCGCCACTGATCTGTTTCTCGGTGGGCTTAAGGGCTTGTCGCCTGAGACCTAGCTAGCCCGTCTCAATCGGGGCATCGGCGTGTGCCCCATATTCAGACCAGGATCCGTCATAGAGCTTGCCGTGATCATGCCCGATTTTGGTGAGGGCGAGAAGAATGACACAGGCCGTGACGCCCGAGCCGCAGGTCGCAATGGCCGGCGTAGTTGGGTCATAGCCCGCCTCTTCAAGCCGGGCCCGAATACCATCGGCGGACAAAAGCTTCTTCTCGCTATCGACCAGCGATCCATAGTGAAGATTGACCGCGCCCGGCATATGACCGGATTTCAGACCAGCACGGGGCTCCGGTTCAGCGCCTGAAAACCGCCCCGGTCCGCGCGCGTCGAGAAGGGTGGGGCCGCCATCGCTCTCAATTGTCGCCAACACTGCGTCGATGTCGACAACCCGATCTCCACGGCCCGACGCCGTGAACTGAGCGGCAGAGCGCGAGACAGGCCCGCTTTCAAGGGCATGACCCGCTGAGGTCCACGCGGGCAAGCCACCATCGAGCACAAATGTGTTTGCCGCCCCGAAATGTCGAAACATCCACCATATGCGCCCGGCGGAAAAGAGCCCGGCGGTGTCATAAACAACGATGGTGTTCTGGTCGGATATGCCGAGCGCACCCATCTCTTGTGCGAACTGTTCGGCGCTCGGCATCATGTGGGCAAGCTTGCTTTCCTGGTCGCTATGCTTGTCGAGATCGAAAAACACTGCGCCCGGAATATGGCCTGCCAGATACTCTGCGTGTGCGTCGCGCCCCTCTGGCGGCAGATGCCACGACCCATCGATGATGACGAGTTGATCGTCGTTGAGATGCTCCGCCAGCCATTCGACTGAGACCGTGACTTTCTGTTCCGCCATCAATTCACCCTTTCGATGTGTGGTCACGCTATTGCGGCGCTTCACCAAACCGCACCCGCAAGCGCCGGTTCATCTTTCCTTTCTTCTCGACCTTTCCGATATGGATCGAACCGATTTCACGCGTGCTTTTGACATGCGTTCCGCCACATGGCTGCAGGTCAACGGCGCCCTCGGTTCCGATGGAAACGAGACGAATCCGGCCCGAACCGCGCGGGGGTTGGACGGAAAGCGTGCGCACGAGATCTGGATTGGCGTCCAGCTCCTCATCCGTGATCCACCGCGTGTCGGTTGCGTGATCGGCGTCGACAAGCGCCATCAACGCCTCGGTGACGGCGGCCTTGTCGGCGTTCTCCGGCATGTCGAAGTCGAGACGACTTTCGTTTTCGCCGATCGATCCGCCCGTGACAGGATGCGGGATGATGGAGCAAAGCAGGTGGAGTGCCGTATGCATGCGCATATGAGCGTGGCGCCGATCCCAGTTGAGCGAGAGTTGCACGGTCTCGCCCACCGCAGGCAAGAGCGCACCGTCCGGCGTGAGATGCGCGATGGTCGACCGGTCGGCCCTGTAAACGGTGTCGGTGATCTCAACTGATCCCCCGGCGAATGTCACGACGCCCATATCGCCCGGCTGTCCGCCACTCGCCGCATAAAAAATCGTTTGATCGAAGATCAGCCCGCCGTCTTCGGACACCGCAAGCACCGTCGCAGAGCAGTCTTTGTTGTAAGCGTCTTCAAGAAAAAGCGGCGTCGTACTCACGCGTCGACCTCTTCGAATGGGATATCGAAAGACGGGCCGCCTTCCATCCAGGC
Organism: Pseudomonadota bacterium; assembly: GCA_039818625.1. Taxonomy (GTDB): domain Bacteria; phylum Pseudomonadota; class Alphaproteobacteria; order Rhizobiales; family JACESI01; genus JBCBTO01. The sequence goes on along the minus strand of JBCBTO010000029.1, from coordinate 7,521 downwards.
CGGCACGTCGATGTCTTTTGACCGCAGGAATTCCGGATTGAAAATCTTCGCCTGATAGCGCGTCCCGTAATCACAAAGGATCGTCACGATTGTGTGGCCCGGTCCAAGCTCCTTCGCGAGATTGACAGCACCCGCAATGTTGATCGCCGACGACCCGCCGAGCACGATGCCCTCTCGCTCGATGAGGTCGTAGACATAGGGCATCGCCTCTTTGTCGGATATTTGATAGGCGAAATCGGGTGTGAAGCCCTCCAGGTTCGCAGTGATGCGGCCCTGGCCGATGCCCTCCGAGATCGAGGATCCTTCAGCTTTCAATTCGCCATTCGCATAGAAATTGTAAAGCGCTGCGCCCATCGGATCGGCAATGCCGATCTTCACATCTTTATTTCGCTCGCGAAGCGCCTGTGCGACACCGGTGAGTGTACCGCCTGACCCACACGCGCAGATGAAGCCATCGACCTTGCCATCGGTCTGTGCGAAAATCTCAGGGCCGGTGGTCTCGATATGCGCCTGACGGTTCGCGACATTGTCGAACTGGTTGGCCCAGATCGCGCCGTTGGGAAGCGTCTTGTTCAACTGCTCGGCGAGGCGGCCCGAGAGCTTCACATAGTTGTTCGGGTTGCGGTAAGGCTTGGGCGGCACCTCGACAAGCTCGCCACCATAGGCGCGTATGGCGTCTTTCTTTTCCTGGCTCTGGCTATCGGGGATCACGATGACGGATTTAAAGCCCATCGCTTTGCCGACCATCGCAAGTCCGATTCCCGTGTTGCCCGCCGTGCCTTCAACGATGGTCCCGCCCGGCTCGATCAAACCCTTTGCAACGGCATCCTTGATGATGGAAAAAGCCGCCCGGTCTTTCACAGACTGGCCTGGGTTCATAAACTCTGCTTTGCCGAGAATTTCGCACCCGGTTTCATTGGATATCTTGTTCAATCGAATGAGCGGCGTATTACCGATGAGATCGAGGACTGACGGGACAGGTTTGGGCGCTTGCATGTTTCTCTCATTGAACGACGTTGAAGTCGTCCGACGCTACTGCGTCAACAAAAGCCTAGCAAGGGTCGGTTTTTTAAATTCTCGCGGGGAACGAAGGGTTTGTTTCCTGCGTCAATTTTGTAGGGTTGTATTTTGCGGAATTTATCTATTTCTAAAATCAGAAAAGGTATGTGATCCGGCAAAGGTTCTTACGCGTAGTATCTTTAAGTCGAGTGACGGGGGTCGACAGATGCAACACAGAGAGAAAACAACAGACGTTCAGCCCATGGATGCGCTCATCGCCGACTACGTAGCCGGCACCCTTCCAAAACCTGCAAAAACCCTGCTTGATGCCCACCTTGAACTGTCGGGCACAAATGCAAGCTTTGCAATGGACCTCGATCATCTGGCAGGCATCGCCCTCGAGCAGGTGAAGCCGCACGCCGTGTCCAATGCATCGGCCATGCTTGATACCATTTTTGGTTCTGAAGATGGTGATGACATGCATGTTGTAACCGCTGCCAAGGCGGTTGCGTGGTCTTCCGACAAGCGGGACTGGATGCCAGTCGCTTTGCGTGCCTTGATCGGCATGGACGCCGAGGATATCCCATGGCGTACGAAGCTTCCGGGCTTCAAGGTTTTCAACCTAGCAGAAATCGATGGATGCGAAGCGAGCCTCTATCGCATTAAGCCGGGCATGGCGATTCCGACCCACACGCATGAGGGCAGGGAACTGACCCTTGTTTTGAAGGGTGGGTTTTCTGATTGTGACGGCCACTACAAACGCGGTGATATTTCAATCGCCGATGAAGCGGTCGATCACCGTCCCATCACTGATCTGGATGAGGAATGCATCTGTTTCGCAGTGACCGAGGCGCCGTTAAGATTTGCAAATCCGGTCACGAGACTGATCAGTTCCATTTTGCCTTAAGAGGTGTGCGGCCTTCAACGATCCCGCTAGAGGGACGCTTTCTACAACTACGCATTTCTGCGAGAAAGCTTTGTGGCCTGACAAGGGAGTGGTTTTTTTCAAAACGCTGCCTCCGCGAAACTGCTGGCTACCTTTTTGCGAAAACCATCTGCCGAACATCAATGTTTTCTGAGCGAAATCCGGCCTCGCAAAAATAGAAATAAAACTCCCACATCCGCTTGAAGCGTTCGTCGAAGCCGAGTGGTTTGATATCGGCCCATCTTTGCTTGAACGTCGCGCACCATGCCGCAAGCGTGTCGGCATAATCGTGGCCGAAGATGCGTTCAGCACTCATGGTGAGACCACGTTCCTGGCCAAGACGGACCATCTCGCCCGGGCTCGGCAGCATGCCGCCTGGAAAGATATACCGCTGGATGAAATCAGTTTTTGAACGATAACTCTCAAACATGTCATCCCGGATCGTGATGACCTGCAGACCCGCCGCACCGCCGGGTTTCAGGCGTTCCCTCAGCGTGTCAAAATAGACGGGCCAGTATTTCTCACCGACCGCCTCGAACATCTCAATTGACGCGATGCGGTCATAGTGGCCCCGTTCCTCGCGATAGTCGCGGAACACGATATCGACCTTCTCATTGAGGCCCGCCTCAAAGATGCGCTTTTGCGCAAACTCCAGTTGTTCTTGCGAGATGGTGAGCCCTGTGACCTTGCAGCCGATCTCCTTTGCGGCAAACTCAGCAAAGCCGCCCCAGCCGCAGCCAATTTCAAGCACGTGATCATCAGGCCTGATTTGCGTTTGTCGGGCGAGATTCGCGTATTTGGCGGTCTGCGCATCTTCAAGGCTCATGTTCCTGTTTTCAAACAGGGCGGAGGAATAGGTCATCGTCCGGTCGAGCCAGGACTTGTAAAAGGCGTTGCCAAGATCGTAATGCGCAGAAATATTGCGCTTCGATCCCTTTTGCGTGTTCTCGTTGCGCCAATGAACGAACTTTAACAAAAGATTGGACCAGAATTTGCGCTGACGCGCCGTCGTAAGGTGCCGGTTCTCGCAAAACAACAGAAGAACAGAGGCGACATCCGGGCTATCCCACTCGCCGTCCATGAAGCTCTCCCCAACGCCAACATCGCCGCGCGTGACGACGCGTTTTGCAAGATCGAAACTTCTCAGATTGATGCGCGCGTTCGCCCCGGGCGCTTTGCCATCGATCCGGATGACCACACCATTCGGGAATTGAACCGTCAGTGTGCCTTTTTCGATATCGAGAAGAGTTTTCAGTGCCGCACGCGCGAGCATGGGCATGCCTTTCGCCACGGTGCGCATATTCGCATGGGTCACCACGACAGCGTTATCAGCAGTATTTCCGTCCATGAAACCTCCCAGCAAGTTCCCTGATTTCAATTAAATCAACCATGTCTGTCAACGGGTCTGTGCGTCAGAACGGTTTGTCACCGGGTCGTTTTCAAACATGTTTCGCCCCTTTGCGATGGGGATTTGGATGAAATTTTGCACCTTTGAACCACAGTTTTAGGGCTTCGTAGTGAATTGCGAGTGTCACCTTTGCCGTGAGAAGTGGCATTTTCGCGAGCAAAAGCGCGAGCGCGCGCGATGTTAGATGTTGATGCTTTGCGTGAAGGGTTGCTGAAAGAAGCGGGCCGCTTTCGTCCTTCTCCAAAATACGAAAGGACACCGTGTGAGCAGGCCGCTTCAGCCGAAAGAAATAGCGCATCGGCATATCGATAAAGGGCGAAACGTGCAAAAGCTTGCCGCATTCCTGCCGCAGCCCGCCCGGTGACATTTGCCCCTCACGGACGGGTTCCACATAAGTGTGCTTTCCGCCAAAGGTGTTGCGCACCTCGTAGACCATAGCGACAAGGTCACCATTGCGTTCGCAGAAATAGACGGAAATCGGATTGAACACATATCCGAAAACGCGCGGATAACACAAAAGCAGTATGCGGTCCGGCATCTGAGACGCGCCCGCCTCGCTCAACTGCTCTCGGATATGGGCGTTGAGGCCGCCCGCCCGTCCGTCGCCGTGATCCTTTTCATAAAAGGACACCGGTGCCATCCCATTGACCGCAAAAAGTCGGGACTGCCGCGCCGCTTCGTCCAGACGATCAATATCGATGAGCAAATTGAAGACGGAATAGGTGAAGCGATGGCCAAAGGGTTTCAGGCGCGCGTGCATGACTTGCCCGACATAAAGACTGGCTGGGGCATCGTTGAGCGCGGCATTCGATGCCTGCACGCTTTCATCACTGGCAGTCATTAACGTCACTCGGCGGCCTCAAGCTGCGGCACTGAGTTGGTGTGCGGTTCGCGCCACGGTACCCGACCGCCCAGGCGCTCGGCAACGTCAAGCCCGGCCGACAATCCGTCTTCATGGAAGCCATAGCCGCACCATGCGCCGCAGAACCAGAGCCGGTTCTGCCCCTGGATTGTCTCCAGGGCTCGTTGAGCGTGCAGCGCGCCTGCGTCAAACTGTGGATGATCAAACGTCGCCTCGTGAAAGATCAAATCATCACGCGGTGGCGTGGCCGGGTTGAGGCTCACAAAAACCGGTTTGTCGTGTCGGATCTTTTGCAAGGCATTCATCCAGTAGCTGACACAGACACCGGTCTCCTTTTGGGTCGCGTGCGGCGTCTCAATATAGTTCCACGCTGACCAGACCTTTCTGCGGCGCGGCATCAACTGGTCGTCGCGGTGCAGATAGACCGTGTTCGGTCGATAGCGGATTGCGCCTAAAACGCTGCGCTCTTGCTCGCTCGGGTCTTTGATCGCCGCGAGCGTCTGGTCGGTATGGGAGGCGAAAATCACGTGATCGAAAAGATCTTCGTGGCCAGTTTCATCCGTCACGCAAACCTTGGGCCCGCGCCGCTCGACGGCTTTGACCGCGCAGCCAAGACGGATATTTTCGCGAAATGGTGCGGTGATCTTGTCGACATAAGACCGGCTTCCGCTTTTCACCGTGCGCCATTTGGGACGCTCGCGATGCAAAAGGCGGTGATTGTTGAAAAAGCGCACAAAGCTCTCCGCTGGAAAATCGAGGACATCTGCGTGAGGCGTCGACCAGATCGCAGCACCCATGGGGGCGAGATAGAAGTCCACGAACGCGCGGGAGACGCGAAGCTCAGATAAGTAAGCACCAAGGGATTTGCCGAAAAGACTTCCGGAGGCGAGGTCTTCCGGTGCCTGTTTGTTGAAGCGGAAGATGTCGCGCAACATCATCAAGAAGCGCGGCGATGCGATATTGCGCTTTTGGGCAAAGACCGTGTCGAGCGTTTTTCCCGACCATTCCAAACCGCCCTCGGCCATGGAAACGCCAAAGCTCATATCGCTTTTGATGGTTTCAACGTCCAAATGGTCGAAAAGGGCGACGAGGTTGGGATAATTGAGCGTGTTATAGACGATAAATCCGATGTCGACGGGGATCGCTTCGCCCTCATAATCGACCGTAACGGTGCAGCTGTGGCCGCCGGTTCTCGTTCGGCGCTCATACATCACAACCTCAGTGTTGCGTGTGGTCGCGTCATCCGCGCCCATCGGTTGAGTGAGAGCCCAAGCTGCCGTGTTGCCCGCAATGCCGGAGCCGACCACTGCAATTCGCATATGTTAAATTCCTTCTACCCGCCGATCAGATCAGGCGGCCTTGTTGTCTTTTAGTGATTTGAACGCATTGAGCGCACGGTCGCGCGCTGCGCCATGGTCGACGATCGGGTTTGGATAGGTTTTCCCAAGCTCGACACCGAAATAGTCGAGTTCGGATGGTTTCGCGCTCCACGGTTTGTGGAGAATCTTGTTGGGCAGTTTCGAAAGCTCCGGGACGAAGTGACGGACATAAGCCCCTTCGGGATCGAATTTTTCGCCCTGCAGGATCGGATTGAAAATGCGGAAATAAGGGGCGGCATCCGCGCCCGAGCCCGCAACCCATTGCCAGCTTGCCGAATTGCTTGCCGGACAAGCATCGACAAGCGTATCCCAGAACCAGTCTTCACCGGCGCGCCAGTCGATAAGCAGATGCTTGACGAGAAACGAGCCCACAATCATGCGAACACGATTATGCATCCAGCCGGTTTGCCAAAGCTGGCGCATACCCGCGTCGACGATTGGATAACCGGTCTCGCCTTTCTGCCAAGCGCTGAGAAGGCGCGAAGTCTCAGCATCGTCCCGCCAGGGAAAGGCGTTGAACTTTGTTTGAAAATTGTCCGTGGCAAGTGCGGGGTGGTGATAAAGCAAATGATGGGAGAACTCTCGCCAGCCGATTTCGGCGAGAAATTTGTCGCTGTTGTCTCGTCCGACCTGCTCCGTCACACGCTTTGTGCGATGCCAGATTTGATAAGGCGAAATCTCGCCGAACCGCAAATGGGGGGAAAGCCCTGACGTTGCCTCGACGCCCGGCATGTCTCGAGCCTCTTCATAAAGGGTGATCCCTGTTTCAAGAAACCGATTAAGGCGCACCCTGGCACCATCTTCACCGGGTGTCCAATGGTCTGGGAACTGCTTTGCCCAATTCGGGCGTGTCGGCAACAAATCCCAATCAGCGAGCGCGTCTGATGCGGGCACGTCTGCGACGGGCGCTTGAGATTCCGGGCTCGGCAGCGGCTCGCGCGGCGCGTCAAGGCTGAGTTGATTGCGCCAGAACGGCGTGAATACTTTGAAATGGCCGCCGCTCTTTGTCAAAGTAGCATGCGGTTCGTGGAGGAGGTTGGCAAGATGGCTTTCGGTCTCCATGCCATTCTCAGCGCCCCACGCTTTCAAAGCCCGCCCGAACGCGACGCTCACATCATCATAACTGCGATTCCAGAAAAGAGCCGAAACGCCCGCTTCCGTGGCGATCGACTGAACGGTCTGCGCGAGTGGTCCCTTGCGCAGGATAAGTGGGACGTTGAGTTCACAAAGGCGTTTGGCAAGCGCTGTGAGCGAATGATGCAGCCACCAACGGCTCGCACCGCCATAAGCCCGACCGCTTTCCTCATCAAGCACGAAAAGCGCGATAACCGAATGCCCCCCTTTGAGCGCCTGAAAGAGCGCCGGATTGTCCGCAACACGCAAATCGGAGCGGAAAACGACGAGGGCCTTGGTGGATGGCATTGAAGGTTCTGTCCCTCTTACGGTTTCAAGGTGGGTGACGTTCGATGCGCAGGTTTGCGCGGGTGAGGTCGAAGATAGAGATGTCTAGTCTTTTTTAAAGTGTTGAAAGAACTGATATCCCGGCTTTCAATGCGCTACGGTGAGCGAGGCCGTTTGGATCACTTCGAGCACGCAGGAAGCACGTTTTGCAGGTGGATTCGCCAGTCTTCAACCGGTTGCGTGCGAGGCTCTTGTGCCACCCGGGTGTTCGTAGCAGATTGTCAATTGGAGCAAGCTCCCGCCGTTTGCCGTGCAAGGCGCATGGAAGTTCCCTGCGTTGGTGCACCATGGGCCGAACGGTGAAGAACAGGAAGGGGAGAAGACGTGTCAGAGGTTGTGTCTTACGAGGTGGTGGATGGCGTTGCGGTCATTTGCGTGAACAACCCTCCAGTCAACGCCCTGTCCCATGCGGTGAGATCAGGTCTCAGCACCGCTGCCAAACAGTTCAGCGCGGATGAAAGCGCGAGGAGTGCTGTCATTGTGGGTG
>JBCBTO010000028.1:0-12902 GCA_039818625.1 Pseudomonadota bacterium | reverse complement strand
CAACACCGCTGGGACCCGAAAAACCAGCGTCCGGAACCGCAGGGACATCGCTTATCTCCTCTGTGAACGCGGTTGAATGGACTATGGCACAGGTTCGCCTCATCTGGCGACGGAAGGCAAGTGGGAAATTGAGGTTCGACTTTCAAGCCTTGAGTTTATGGCGCGCGAGAGCGTCATAGTGGAGACGCGCTTCATCTGCGAGCGTTTGCAAACGGGCATCGAGTAGAGGCAACGGCGTATCGTCGGGCGGCGCGAAGCGTGTTGACGCCCAAACGGCATCGTACCAATGCTTCGCCCATATACCGTCCTCCGGTTTGGGGCCCGCCGCCCATCGCAACATTGCTGGATCAAACGGGATATCGATCGCCGAACAAAGTGCTTTTAAAATGCCTTCGGGATTTGCCCGGATGTCTGACGCCTCAATGACAACCGGCGTCGTGCCATGCGCGGCTTGGAGGTCATCAAAAAGACGCCGCTGCTGCGCGTAGCCGATATCGGCCGCGGTGACCTGTTCCCACTTCGCCGAGTAGCTTTTCAAAACCCGCTCCGGTTCGCGGATCAAAAACACATTGGTCACGTCCCGCACCCAGTCCAAAGGAAAATCATGCATGTGATGCATCATGTGCTTCTGATAGGAAATGGGTTTGTCAGTCGCCGGGTTAAGACACTGCTCAACCACCTTGTGAGGATCGGTTTCGCCGTCTGCGATAATCTCATCGCGCATGGGGTGATCCATGCCGGTTTCCTGAAGGCTCGCAGCATAAAACGGCTCATCCATGCAAGCGCAGTCCTGACGCGCACCGAAACTGCGCATCATAGCTGTCGACAGATTGCGCGGTCCGGACCACATGGCGATGATTTTCGTTTTCATAAGCGCCTCACGCTTGATAAGAAAGACCGATGACGGACAGCCATACCACACATTCTTCGGAAGAAGACGCGCGCAACCGCGACATCAAAATCTACGTAAACGGCGACATCGTTCACCGCGATGAGGCGAAGGTCTCGGTATACGATTCCGGTTTTCTGCTCGGCGACGGCATGTGGGAGGGCTTGCGCCTCTACCACGGCACATGGGCGTTTTTCGACGACCACATGAATCGCTTGTTCGAAAGCTGCAAGGCGGTGAGCATCGACATCGGCATGAGCCGGGACGACATCCATGACGCGCTCACCCGGCTGGCCGCCGCCAACGACATGACGACCGATGCCCATTGCCGGTTGATGGTGACACGCGGGGTGAAAGCAAAGCCGTTCCAACACCCGCAACTCTCGCGATCAGGACCAACGGTTGTGATCATCATGGAGCACTCGAAACCCGCCGAAAGCCTCCAGAAGAAAGGCATTCGGCTCGCGACCGTCCCGCAAGTGCGTGGCCTGCCCATGAGCCAGGACGCGAAATATAACTCACACTCCAAGCTCAACTGCGTGATCGCCTGCCTGCAGGCCGAGCAAGCCGGCGCTGACGAAGGCCTCATGCTCGACCCCCATGGCTTTGTGAACACCACCAACGCCTGCAACTTCTTCATCATACGCAAAGGCGAGGTCTGGACCTCAACCGGCGACTACTGCATGAACGGCGTAACGCGCCAGAAGGTGATCGACCTCTGCCGGGCCAACGATATTCCCGTATTCGAGCGCAACTACTCCCTGTTCGACACCTATGGCGCGGATGAAGCGTTTTTGACCGGCACCTTCGGCGCTCAGACACCCGTTGCAGAGATCGATGGCAAACGCATTGGCGAGCATGAAGGCGCGGGTCCCGTCACCCGCCGCATACAAAGCCTCTACAAGCAACTGATCATGGATCATATCGGCCAGACGATTGCTTGATCCAGAATAGAACGGAAATCAGGAAATACGCTCGACCCGCTCCCAGTCGTCACCCATCTGATTGCGGGACCATGTCATTTGCCGCTTGGCATAACGGCGGCTTTCCTGTTGCGCATCCGCGACAGCCTCATCAAGCGAAAGGTCTCCGTGGAGATGGGCGGCAAGCTGCGGCACGCCAATCGCTTTCATGATGGGTAACGCAGGATCGAGATGGAGCGCGACGAGGGCATCGACTTCCGCAAGCGCCCCCTCGCCGACCATCATCTCAAAACGTCTGTTGATGCGGTCATAGAGCAAGTCCCGCTCGGGAAGCGCGATGAGCTTCCGGCAATCCCGGCTCGACAAAAGCGGCGCAGCCTGCGCCTGTGCCTGCCACCATAAGATGGACTTGTCGGTCACCTCTTTCACCTCCAGCGCACGCAAAATACGGTGCCCGTCGCCAGCCTTGATCTCCGCTGCCGCCAGCGGATCAACCCGCCTTAAGATGCGGTGCATCTTCGCCGCCCCGTGTTCGTTGAGCTCGTAACGAAGGCGCGTCCTGACGACGTCCGGAATGGGCGGAATGGTCGCAAAGCCCTCGATCAGCGCTTTGAAGTAAAGCCCGGTCCCGCCGACGATGATCGGAAGATCATTGTCGCGCAACTCGCGAAAAACGGCCGCGATCTCATCAAGCCAGCGACCCGTTGAAAACGTTTCAGCCCCACTCGCAAAGCCGTAAAGCGCATGGCGATATGTGGCCTCTTCGGCTTCACCCGGACGCGCGGTCACAACGCGAAGTTCGCGATAAACCTGCATGGAATCCGCGTTCACAATGACGGGCTGGCGGCCTTTCACTACGGCCTCCTCAGCCAAACGAAGCGCCAAAGACGACTTGCCGCTCGCCGTCGGCCCGGCTATCAAAATGGCGCGCTCATCCATCGGTGAAAGTTTCCCCATGCCCGAAATGACCCATGTGGCCACCCTCATATCACATCCCGATACACCGCAAATCACTGACGATATCTTGAATGATTTCGCAGACCATTTGGGGCGCGGTTTTGAACTGGCATGGCTTGATGAACACGTCGCGTGCGACATTGAGCTCTCCGAGGATGAAGCTGCGAATGCGGCGATCAAGGCGCCAGAATTCCATCACCGTAAGATCGACATGGCCTTGCAACAAAAGGCGACCCGGCGAAAGTCAATTCTGGTCGCGGACATGGATTCCACCATGATCGAACAGGAATGCATCGACGAACTCGCCGACGTCGTTGGGATTAAGGAAAAAGTCGCGGACATCACCGCACGCGCTATGCGCGGCGAGATCGCGTTTGAACCAGCCTTGCGCGAACGGGTCGGTCTGCTGAAGGGCCTACCGGTCGCAACCATTGATGACGTGGTCAAAGACCGCATCACCCTGCGATCCGGCGGGCGCGCACTCGTCCAGACGATGAAAGCAAATGGCGGCTACGCAGCACTCGTCTCCGGCGGGTTCACGATGTTCACAAGCCGCATCGCAGACATGCTCGGCTTCGATGAGAACCGCGCGAATACCCTGCTTGCCGATGGCGACAGCCTCTCCGGCGAGGTGGGCGAGCCCATCCTCGGATCGACTGCAAAAGTGACAGCCCTTCGGGAAATTTGTCTGAAGCGTGGGCAAAAACCCACAGATGTCATGGCAATTGGCGACGGCGCGAACGATCTCGAGATGATCAAAGCCGCCGGATCGGGCATCGCCGTTCACGCGAAGCCTAAGGTCGCCGCTGCCGCCGACATGGCGATCAATCACGGCGACCTGACGGCGCTGTTGTTCCTACAGGGGTATCGACGCGACGAATTCATTTCATGAGGTAAAAACCATGGAAATGCACCAGATCACGCCTTTTGTACCGTGCACCGAACTCGACACTCAAATCGCTTTTTACCGCGATGTCCTAGGCTTCGATGTTGGCTTCTACGCCGAGGGCACCTACGCCTTCATGCGCCGGGATAAGGTAGCCATCAGACTGATCCAGGTTGAGAGCAATATCGATCTTCACAATCCACAGCGTGAGCAGTCGTTTTACATCGACGTCAGAGACATCGATGTGCTTTATCAGTCGCTCGAAGGTCGACTCTCCAAATTACCTGAAGGGCGTGTCCGCGCCCCTTTCAATCAGGAATACGGACAACGCGAGTTCCACGTTATCGACGAAGACTGCACACTCGTCTTTTTTGGCGAGGCGATCAGTCCTCAATCTTGATCGCAACGAAGCGCAATTCGCCATTGGCACCCGAAAGCAGAAGCAAGGCTGATTTGCGGTCACTCTTTGACAGAGCGTCAACACGGTTCTTTACATCCTCCGGTGTCGAAACCGCTTCCTGGCTCACTTCAAGGATGACTTCACCAACCTGAACACCCTTCTCCGCGCCACCTGATCCTTCTGCAACCGCAGTGACAACAACGCCCTTTGTCTTCTCGTCAATATTATATTGCGATCGAAGGTCTTCGGTGAGTGCGGAAAGGCTGAGTCCAAGAACCGTAACCGCTTCCTCGTCCTTCGTGTCGGTGGTCTCGCTCTGGTTCGCTTCATTGCTCGCGATCTTTTCGCCCTCTTCAAGACGACCGAGATCCACCTTGACGGTCACCTCCTCACCCTTGCGCAAAACAGTGACATCGACGGCTTTGCCGACGGGCGTATCCGCAACCATACGCGGAAGATCGCGCATTTGACTAACCCGCTTGCCGTCAAAGGTGAGGACCACATCGCCAGGCTTGATACCCGCTTTCTCCGCAGGACCCGTCGCCGTAACACCCGCAACAAGCGCACCACGCGCCTGGTCAAGGCCGAGCCCGTCGGCAATGTCGTCCGTGACCTGTTGAATGCGCACACCGAGCCATCCGCGCCGCGTCTCGCCAAACTCGCGCAGCTGCGAAATGACGGCAACCGCCGTATTGCTCGGCACAGAAAAGCCGATACCAACAGACCCACCACCCGATGGCGAGAAAATCGCTGTATTGATACCGATCACCTCGCCATCACGGTTGAACAAGGGACCGCCAGAGTTACCGCGGTTGATCGACGCGTCCGTCTGAATGAAATTGTCATAAGGGCCAGCGTTGATATCGCGGTTTATGGCGGAAACGATGCCGACAGTAACTGTGCCACCAAGCCCAAACGGGTTACCAATCGCCATCACCCAATCGCCAACGCGCATGGCGTCAGAAGCACCGAATTTGACAAATGGAAGATCGCCTTTCGGTTCAACCTTCAAAACTGCAAGGTCAGTCTTCTCATCGCGTCCAATCACCTCCGCTTCAAGCTTATCGCCATTGGCGAAGTTGATCGTAATTTCGTCGGCTTCCGCAATGACGTGATTGTTCGTGACAACGATGCCTGACGGGTCGATCACAAAGCCGGAACCAAGCGACTGGACCCGGCGGGTACGATTCTCACCACGTTGTTGGCGATTGAAAAAGTCTTCGAAAAACTCCTCGAAAGGCGACCCTTCTGGGACCTGCGGCCTCTGCGGTCCGCGATTGCGGCTTCCAGTCACATTTTGCGCTGTCGAGATATTGACCACGGCATCAAGCAGATTTTCGGCCAAATCCGCTATCGAGTCCGGCCCGTTTTCCGCGCGCGCCGGCTGTAGCGCGATCAAATATGCAAGAGTTATGATCGCGAAGGACGCGACAACGTGCGACCATCGGCGATTTTGAGTTTGATGGAAAATTTGCGCAGACACGTTGTTCCTCCACGTCACGAGAGAGCTTGGCGTAACACAATTTCGCCATTGGAAAACATCAACTTTCCAGGAGCCCTTGCCAGGGCCCGCCTACCCTCTCACCGTCCAAACGATAAACACGCCGACGGCAAGCGCAATCAGCCCGCCGAGGCGTAGAGTTGATGATGGCGTTTGAAGAAGTTGCGCCATCATCGCTTTGATTTGGTCCGGAAACGCTGCATAGATCAACCCTTCGATGACAAGCGCCAGAGCGACGCCGACGATGAGGTCAGACACGGGCGTTTCCGTCGCGTATTACTGCCCGTTTGCTTTCGGCAAAACGGTATCTCCACTGAAATACTGGAAGAATTCCGAATCCGGCGAAAGCACAAGTGTTGTTCCCGTGTCCTCAAGTGCCTGCTCGTAAGCACTCATCGAACGATAGAATTCGAAAAACTCAGGATCGCGACCGAACGCATCAGCAAACAGCCGGTTGCGCTCTGCGTCACCTTCACCGCGCAGGATTTCACTGTCCTTGCGCGCTTCGGCGACAATCTCGACCGCTTGACGGTCGGCGACCGCTTTGATGCGTTGTTCCGCCTCGCGGCCACGCGCCCGCAATCTTTCAGCTTCAGCGAGACGTTCTGCAGACATGCGATCAAAGGTTTGCTGCGAAACTTCAGGCGTGAGATCGGTTCTGCGGACGCGGACATCCTTGACCGCGAGACCAAAGGCCGCCACCTGCGGGCGCAGCAGATCGCGCACTTCGCGCATCATTTCGTTGCGTTCTTCAGACAAGGCCGCCTCAAACCCGCGCCGCCCGTAGACACCGCGCAACGCATCGTCAAGACGGGTGCGAAGCAGGCTTTCGGCCCGAACGATGTTTCCGGCCGCCCGCTCCCTGAAGAGCGCAAGATCCTCAATACGATATGTGGCGAAGGCATCAACGACGTAGAATTTACCACCGCTGACCTGAAGCGTGATGTCATCGAGGTCGTGACGCAGCAAACGATCATCAACGATCTGCACCGTTTCCACAATGTTCGTCGGAACTTTGAAGTAAAGCCCAGGCTCTTTGATCAGCCGCTTGATTTCACCGAACCGCAGAACGATCGCCTGCTCCCGTTCGTTCACAACGAAGATAGACGAATAAAGAATGAAGCCGACGACGGCAAGGACGCCCGCAATGATTGGAAGACGATTGACCATGGTTCTACTGACCTCCAGCGACAGAGTTGGCGCGCTTTTGAATTTCGGGAAGAGGCAGATACGGCACCACGCCGGGGCCTCCGCCGCCATCGCTGCCCAAAATCACCTTGTTCGATCCGCGAAGCACCCGCTCCATGGTTTCAAGGAACAGGCGCTTGCGGGTCACATCAGGCGCTTTCGCATATTCTTCATAAACTGACACGAAGCGCTGCGCTTCACCGGCTGCTTCCTGCACAATACGGTTTTTGTAAGCAGCCGCTGCCTCACGCGTTTGGGCAGCTTCACCACGAGCAGCACCCAGTTTCTGGTTAGAATACCGGTTTGCTTCTTCGACGAAACGGTCTTCGTCCTGTTCGGCGCGCTGCACTTCATCAAACGCATCCGCCACTTCGCGCGGGGGTGCCACATTCTCAATTGTTACCCGGTTGACCTGAATGCCGGTACCATACGTGTCGAGTGTGGTTTGAGTGATGGCTCGCACTTCTTCGGAGATGCCAGCTCGGTCATCACGGAAGATGTCCTGAGCCGGACGCCGCCCGACAACTTCCCGCATCGCGCTTTCCGCGACTTTGGACACCATTTCCTCCGGATCTGCCACGTTGAAAAGGAACGCGCCGGGATCAGCAACCTGCCAAAGAGCGGCAAACGCGACTTCAACAATATTTTGATCGCCCGATAACATCAGGCCCTGACCGGCACCGCTGCGTGTCGCCGTACCGCCGATAGTGATGCGGTTTTCCGTCACCTGCGCGACTTCAACCGTTTCAATCGGCCAAAAGTGGAAATGAAGACCGGGCGAGGAAATCTCGGTTTTCGGCTTACCAAACACCAGCTCGACGCCGAGCTGGTTCGGCTGAATTTGATAAAAACTCTGGATCAGCCAGAAAATGGCGGCGAGTACGATGACGACGCCCGCGATGACGCTGTTTGAGAAACCGCCGCTGCCACCACCGGGAAGCACTTTTTTGATGCTGTCCTGACCTTTTCGCAGGATATCTTCAAGATCAGGCGGTTGATTGCCGCCGGACGGACCACCGCCCCCCCAAGGGCCACCGCCGCCCCCGTTTCCGTTTGGATTACCCCAGGGGCCTTTGTTCCCCCCGCCGGTATTATTGCTCCATGGCATATAGGTGCTTCCTCAAATACGTATCATCCGTTGGCTCATGAGCTGGCATGATACTCTCGTTCAAAGTCTCGAAGGTTATAGGTGACTGATTTCCCGCTTTCAACGCACCCGTGACGCTTTCATCACCACCTTTCGGTTTTTGGTGAACGCGGTGACGGAACGCTCCATTTGTTAGCTACATGGTGAGATATGCATGAAATTCAAGATTGTCACACGCTTTCACAATCATTCACCGGCGGGTCTATTCCTTTCGTAAATTCGGTAAACCGTCGCGGCGCTGTCACGCTCGCCCGCAGGCACTTTCTCTTCCTGAACAATATGCCACACAGACATGTCAATCGGCGGAAAAACGGTGTCACCATCGGGCATCGCGCTCACATGCGTGATGTAAAGCCGGTCAGCATCTGCCATCGCTTGCCGATAGATCTGCCCGCCGCCGGTGACCATGATCTCCTCCGCTCCACTCCGGGCGACGCCTTGTCGCGCCACGTCAAGGGCCTGATCAAGAGAGTGTACGACATGCGCGTCATCGGGAGCAAAAGCGGGCGAGCGGGAGACAACAATATTCAAACGCCCGGGGAGCGCCTTGCCCACGCTTTCATAGGTCTTGCGGCCCATGATAATCGGTTTTCCCATCGTGAGGGACTTGAAACGCTTCAGATCCGTTGACAACCGCCACGGCATGGCATTGTCGGCGCCAATAACCCCGTTTTCGGCCACAGCCGCAATCATCGCAATGTGAGTGTCCGACATGGTCTAAACCGCCACAGGCGCTTTTATGTGAGGGGCCGGATCATAGTCTGTAAGCGTGAAGTCGTCATAGATGAAGTCAAAGATCCCCTGCCCCCGGTCGGTGATTTCCAGCCGTGGCAGCGGTCTCGGCGCGCGCGAAAGCTGCTGCTTCGCCTGATCGAGATGGTTCAAATAAAGATGCGCATCGCCAAAGGAATGGATGAACTCGCCCGGCTGATATCCGGTGACACGGGCGACCATCAGCGTCAAAAGCGCATAAGATGCGATATTGAACGGGACACCGAGGAAGATGTCCGCCGAGCGTTGATAGAGCTGACAGGACAACCGACCATCCGCCACGTAAAACTGAAAGAGCGCATGGCATGGCGGCAGCGCCATATCATCGACCTGAGCCGGATTCCAGGCTGACACGATATGGCGACGGCTATCCGGTGAGCGTTTGATTTGATCAATAAGCTTGGAAATCTGGTCCACGCTCGCACCATCTGGCGTGGGCCATGAACGCCATTGATATCCATAAACGGGGCCAAGATCACCATTTGCATCCGCCCATTCATCCCAGATGGAGACCCCGTTCTCCTTCAGATACGCGATGTTGGTATCGCCCGATAAAAACCACAACAGCTCATGGATGATGGAACGCACATGGAGTTTTTTCGTCGTCACCATCGGAAAGCCATCCGAAAGATCGAACCGCATCTGGTAACCGAAGACGGACCGCGTTCCGGTGCCCGTACGATCACCCTTCTCATGGCCGGTCTCAAGCACATGCCGCATGAGGTCTAGATATTGCTTCAAAGCAGCGATCAACCTTGTCTGTCGTTGTGGGTCTCTCGTTTGTTATCCCCAAAAAGAAACAAGCGGGCTAGCCCCGCTTGTCTCACCACGCCCATAACTCACAGTTTGAAACGCGTCCAAGGTTCCTTGAATGCTTAAAGGTCGCCCAGCTTTCCAGCTTCCTTCGCACAGAGATAATAAAATGTGACGCGCGATTTGTTGGATTTTGCAGCCTTCATAGCCTCGCAGACATCGGCGATAATCTTGTCACACGCCGCATCGTCCGTCAGGCCAAGCTTCTTCTTCATCCACTTTTCGCGAACACGACCTAGCTCCGAATCGTCGGAGCAAGAAACCAGCGACGAATCGCGGTTGCGAAGCGCAATACCCAAATGTTTGACAATCTTCTGCACGACATCTTCGCTTGCGCCGCTGTCGTATTTTGCCACGTCAGCATAATAATCACTCATGAGAACCCCTTCCCGAATTTGGCTCTGATCGTCTGGTCACCAGACATATTGCTTGGGCCGGTCAATTACGTAGCCGGACCGTCGCCATCAACACACGGATTCGTAACCATTTCAAGTCGCCGGGCGAAAATCTGCAACCGAAAGCTGCAATGACATGGAAATAGCAATGGTCGCACCATAAAAACGGAAAACGCATGTGGCCGCTTTGGAACGGCACCCAACGGCAAACCTTTGCAATCCCTCGAAGAAATCCCTATATTAGCTGTGCTGGAGACAGCTATGGCAATAAATGGCCTGCGTAATAAACCTATCGGACCCGGGGGCGGTACCCGGCGCCTCCACCAAAACCCAGTCGCTGAAAACAAGACAGGCTGGGCTTCGGCGGGGGCGAAATAGGATCGACGAGGGCGTAAAGGTTGTGCTTTTGCTCGGCATGATACCGCCGTTATCGGGTCAAATCAGTAGTTGCAAATGACAACAATGCTGAAGGTTTTGCAGTCGCTGCGTAATGCGGTGCCTAAAAAGCCGATTTAAAGCCCTACCGGTTTAGCTCGGTAGGCGGGGTTCGGTGGCACCTGGCAACAGAAGCTGCCTCTTTTCCTGCTAACGAACACCATTCATCCGCTGAACCCGGTGAAAGCTGGCTAACAGTTTGTCAGACATCCCGCACTCATCCCGGAAAAGCCTGGGCATGGTTCACCAGGACGCATGCTTTTAACCCCGTCAAACGCTTGATATTTGGTGGCGGGTAGCCGAAACTGAGCGCAAATAGCCTGAGAAAGACATATGGCAGAAGATTTGATCAGATATGACGTCTTGGCGCAGGAAGCCATGCGCGGCGTTGTCAAAAAAGTGCTCACGGAAGTGGTCCGCGTCGGCCTTCCCGGAGAACACCACTTTTACATCACGTTTAACACCCAGGCGCCAGGCGTGCGCATCTCATCACGCCTGCGCGAACGCTATCCAGAAGAAATGACCATCGTCGTCCAGCATCAGTTCTGGGATCTTGAGGTCAACAGCCAGTCGTTTGAAATCGGCCTTGCCTTTTCCGGCGTGCCGGAACGGTTGTTGATCCCGTTTGCGGCCGTCAAAAGCTTCGTCGATCCGTCTGTACAGTTTGGCTTGCAGTTCGACACAAGTGACGATGATGCATCTGCGCCGGACGATGGCGAAGAAGAGACACCGGCCATCGCAGGCCCCGCTGCCGCAACCGCGGTCCTCGCACTCGACACACTCAATGATGAGGCGAAAGAGGCCGAGGACCTCGCCGAGGCAACACTTGAAAAACTCGATCCGCCGGAGCCAACCAAGCAGGAAGACGGCGATACGGAAGAGAAAAACACCGCAGACGTCGTCTCCCTTGATGCCTTTCGAAAAAAGGCTGAGTAATGGGCATGAAAGGCTGAGCCTTTGGCGGACATTATAAACCTCAGGCGGGAACGCAAACAGCGCACCCGGCGCGACAAGGAAAAGAAAAGCGCTGAAAACCGTGCAAAATTCGGAACGGCGAAAGACGACAAAATGGCCATCGACCTGGCAGAAGCCCGCCGCAATCGTGACCTTGACGGCCACCAGAGGCAAAAATCAGACGACCTTTCACCGTCGGATGAATAACAGCGCAAACACCAATGAAGCGATCGATCACTTTAAGCGGTCACCGCACCAGTGTTTCCTTGGAGAATGCGTTCTGGCGAGCCCTTCAGGAAATTGCAGTCGAAGGCGAAACAACCCCCACCGATATCATTTCTCGGATCGATGATGCGCGCCATCCTGAGGACAATCTGTCCTCAGCGATAAGAGTTCACATTTTGAACCACTACCGCGAAAAATCAGGCCTCAACGAACATCTTTAGGAATCACTGCGTTTGCAGAACGGGGCCAAGTTGCAGGTTCTCACCCGTCGTGATCCCCTCTTGTTCAAGACGTTGCAGTTCGCGTTCCAGATTTATGCCCTGTTGACGTTGACGACGTGCAGCATCAGCCGCAATGCGCGCGGCCCGGCGCTCTGCCTCAATTTGAGCTGATGAGGACGCACGCTGCGCATTCTGATCCCGTATCTGCTGAATTTTTTGCTCTAATGTCTGGTTGCGCGATTCAATATCGGCTTCCAGGCGATTGAGCTCGATTTGCTCAAGCCGTCGCCGCTCCGCCTGCTCCTTAAGGCGTCGTTCCCTGGCCTCCTGCGCTGAAATCCAGCGCGCATAGCGCGAGAGCCTCTGTTTTTCGAGGATATCGGCCTGGAGGATTTCAACACGGCGCACCTCCTGTTCGAACCGCCGCACGGTCAGATATCCGAGCAATGGCTGAAGATCGAGCGTCCGGGTCGGCTCCTCGAATGGTCCATCAAACACGATTGCGATTTCCGGTGTCGAGCCGCTGACGGGCGTATCGTCTATATCCGCTGCTTCGACGATGAGCGACATCGCCCCCTTAAGACGCATGGTGGTGAGATCAACCGTGGCGCTTGCTGATGTGTCTACGCTGTCGGTGTCAAAGGAAACATTGGCAACCCGGATGACTCCAGAGGCAAGCCGGAATGCCGCCTCGGCACGATCAACGGTCAAACTGCCAGCATCAAGGTGGCCAGAGACGATGGGCGATAATGTCTCGGCATCAAGCGTAATTTCGCCGTCGGCAGCGTCAAGGACGAGCCCGAAGGCTACGGGATTCACCCGTCTGATGCGGCCGTGTTCCAAAGTGAGCGATCCGTCACCACCGAGAGATGACACAATCGCATCAAGGCTGCGCCCAGTGCCATTATATTGGCCGCTTAGAGAAAACTTGCCTTCAACAAGTGGTCGCTGACCGTCTGTCCAGGAAATGGCGGCAACATCGGCATCGATGAGTTCGAGCGTGCCGGACGCGGAAACCTCACCATTGTTATTCTCAAGTTGCAGCGCGCCTGATAAACGTCCGCCGAGAAAAGCGGCATCGAGGTCGAAGACATCAAGCGACGTCTCTCGCAATCGGACGGCAAAAGACGCATCGCGCAAATCATCCACCGCTTCTGACATCTCGAGTATGCCAACAGAAACATCGAGATCGGCATG
>JBCBTO010000027.1:0-12951 GCA_039818625.1 Pseudomonadota bacterium | reverse complement strand
ATCATAGACTGAGATGAACTGATATGGATTTTTGCCGGACCCGATCATTGGAACTGGCAGGTTGTAGTCAATCAATTTGAATAGCTTTGACAGGATACCGAGCCGACCCGGGCCGATGATGAGGCGGGGACGAAAGATCGAAATATCCATGCCGCGATCGCGCCACTTGGCCGCGAGCTCCTCGCTCTTCCATTTTGACAAGCCATACTCGCCAAGGGGATTGGCCGGATGGGTTTCGTCTTGCGGATAGGTGTGCGTGTGACCATAGATCATGTCGGTCGTGTAATGGACAAGCTTGGACGCATCGTTGTCGGCCATGACCTCAAAGATGTTTTCGGTCCCGTGATAATTCACCGGCCAGAAGAAATCATGGCGTTTGGCGCGCGGCATGATCGGCGACAACATCTTGGCCGACAGGTTGTAAATCATGTCGTCCGCGCAGATCTTCACCCGGTCGAAATCCGCCTTCTTCGTGACATCGACATGGACGAACTGACATCTTTCATAATGCGCCAACGCGCTCTGGCTTATGTCGGCGACAATCACCACCTCGCCGTCGTCAATCAGCTTTTGAGCAAGATAGCGGCCGACGAACCCATCGCCGCCGAAGATAATATGTTTCATGGATGTTATGTCCTAGTCAGAAGCCTTGTCGGTGGGCATAGCCGTGCCCTCGGCCTTAGTTACGCTATTGCTCGAAGCGCTTTGCGCGATGAAAACTGTGCCAGCACAAATGAGCGCTATGCCGAGAATACGCCAGCCGTTTAAATCTTCCTTGAATAAGAAATATGCGAAAACAGCAACGGCCACATAAGCGAGGCTCAAAAACGGATACGCGAAGGAGAGTTCAACCTTCGACAGCACGTAGAGATGGGATGCCATGGAAATCACGAAGGTGCAAAGACCGGCAAAGACCCAGGGATTGAAGACAATCTGAAAGACGCGGATGATGGCTGTATCCGCTGAAAAGGTCATGGCGCCCAACGAAATCATGCCCTGCTTCAAAAGGAGCTGTGCTGCGGCGTTGGTGAGAACCGTGAAAAGGATGAAACCGATGTAATTCATGGGTGAGCGCTCACCTCCAAGGTCGTCGATGGCCGGTCTGTTCGCATGTCACCATGGCCGAGTTTCATCGCCGTGCGTTGCCAGAAGTCTGACATGATGTTGGGGTCACGCTTTTCTTCCAAAGCACGCCAATGCGAGAAGGAGCACGCGAATGTTTCCGCGCTCATGCGTGCGTCCTTGTAAGGGTTCACCGCGCCGCCAGCCGCGACCACAATTGCATCGAGATCGTTCAGCATCGCGCGGGTCCGCTTGCCGCCATTTGCAAAGTCAAGGGTCAAGGTGACCCCCTCGCGGGCGAACGACAAAAGGCCTGAAGATCGTTTCGGCCCGAAACGCTTCAAGACGGTGAGAAAGGATGCTTCGCCCTGATCCTGCGCGCATGTCAGGAGCGCTTTCGTTGTCGCCTCAGCTGATGCAAGCGGATAGACGCTTTGATGCTGGTAAAGGCCGCGCGGGCCATAAAGGCGGTTCCAGTTTTTGATCCCATCCAGGGGATAAAAATACGACTGCCAGGCAATGTGTCTCTCGCCTTGGTGCGCACGATTGTAGTAAAGCGCGTTGAAAGCCTTCAAGGTCAAACGGTTCAGGACATTGAACGGAGGCGTTAGGGGAATTCCGGGTTTGAATGCACGTCTCGACGCCTTGAGGCGGGCCGTTTCTGAGTGATTTGCCGCCATCAACAGGCCGCGACCAAACGTGCTTCCCCGTGCCAGCTGATCAACCCATGCGACGGAATATTCATGGTCCGCATCGACGGCGTCAATGAGGTCGAAATATTCACTCAGATTTCGAAATCTGATTGTTTTTTGCATGAGGTCAGGGCTTGTCACGGGCTTTAATCTGATCACTGCCTCGATGATCACGCCCGTCAGACCCATGCCGCCGATTGTCGCTTCAAAGTATGCTGTGTTCTCGCCGGGCGTGCATTCAACCACTGTTCCATCAGACTGCCAAAGACTGAAATACTCAACATGGGCACCAAAACTGCCGGTCCTATGATGGTTCTTTCCATGGACATCATTTGCTATCGCACCACCGACGGTCACATATTGCGTGCCCGGCGTCACCGGCAGAAAAAAACCATGGGGGATCGCGCAAGAGAGAATGTCTTTCAAGAGCACTCCCGCCTCACACCGGATCAGCCCCGTCACCGGGTCGAAATCAAGAATTCGCCGATTGTCCCGCTGGTCGATCAAGAGCCCTTGATCATTGTGACAGCTGTCGCCGTAAGAGCGGCCATTCCCATAGGCGAGCAGCGTCGGGCCCTCGTGCGATGGGAGACCGGTCCGGATCGCATTCATGGTCTGGGACGCCCTGCGCCGCCGTTTTAACCGCCCCCAACTTGAAAACGCCGCGTCAGCCATGGCTCAAAGTCCGACCGCTGCGAAGAAGACGAGAATGAGCCCGGAAAAACAGATCAATTGACTTCGCCAGTCGCGGAGGAGAAATACGAGCGGATCGTCCTCCATTTCGCCGCGTCGGGCGATCATCCATATGCGCAACAGGAGATACAGGATGAGCGGGCAGATGGGCCATAACAGCCATGGAGTGGTGTACATGCCGTCGACCGCCTCGCTCTCAATGTAAAGGGCGAGCACGAGAGACGCAGCAAAAGCAGATGAAATCCCAGCTTGGCCGATCATAAGCATGTCGCCCGGGAAATACCCCCTGCCCGCCACTTTGACGTCCGGCGCGAGTTCCTCATTGGCAAGTTCTGAATAGCGTTTCACGAGGGCGAGACTGAGGAAGAAGAACAAAGAGAAGGCGAGAAGCCAAAAGGAATAGGCTGCCGATACGGCCACAGTACCCGCCACGATGCGCGTGGTATAAAGAGCTGCGAGAACGAATACGTCGACCAAAAGCTTGCGCTTGAAAACGGTCGTATAAAGCGTGGTGATTGCAATATAAGACGCGAGTACCACCGCGAACTCAACCGGGAGAAGCAGGGCAAGGCTGATTGAGGCTGCCAACAGAAGCACAATCGCCTTAAGGGCGGATGGAATCGATAACTCTCCGCTTGGAAGCGGACGGTGGCGTTTTCGCGCGTGGGCGCGGTCAGATGGCAGGTCGATCAGGTCATTCAAAAGATACACCGCAGATGCGGTGAGGCTGAACGAAACAAAGGCTATCCCGACTGATACCCATCCGCCGATGCTGCTCACCTCATGCGTCAATAAGAACGGCGCAGCGATCAGCGTGTTTTTGAGCCATTGATGGATGCGAAGGGCGGACAACAAAACTCGGAGGCTGAGTTTCCTAGGTTCAGCCAGCGGTGCTAATTCCGCAGTGACTTTGGTTTCTGACAGGGCGGTGATGTGCGCCGCATCGAGACCCGCCTCGGATGCCAGGCGTTCAGCCAATGGCGGTGGCAGATCGGTTAGGAGATGAAGCGGTCGCCCCTTATTTTGTTCCTCGCGCAGGGTTGAGAGAAGAGTGGCGTTCCAGGGCAGGTCTTTAGCCTCTGATCTCACACGGTCATAGACTTCTCGCGTGACGCGCGCTTTGCCGCAAAAAAACCAGTAGATGAGCACGAACAAGGATAAAGGCTCCCTGCGCAAAAGGCAGATCACCGCCTCCCAAAACGGGTCCGATTTCAAAACCGCGCCGTCAAAATCGACGCGGAGCGGTCCGTCAACTTCATCAGCGATGTGAATGTTCATGTCCCCCGGCCCTATACGTCCGACCGCTACCGCTATCATTCGACCGTTTTCAGCAACTGTCACTGCGTTACGGTACCGCAACTTTGTAAAGATAGGACCAACCCATTTACTCAACTTCCGTCGGCTGTTGAACGAGGTTGTTGGTCCTGAAATCTGATGTCGACGCTTCTTGAAGAGCGGATGGTGGATCTTGGTCAAGAAACGGTAAGGTTAATCTGCCATATTGTATCTTACCGCTTTTACAAAGCGTAACCCCACTTGAAATTCCCCCCGCAAAGGCGTTCTATGCCCGTCGTCTTACGCACGTAAAAACTCGTGATTTCAATGAACAGCAAAACTTTTGAATACCCTGAAGTAAAACGCATTTTGGTAACAGGCGGCGCGGGCTTCTTGGGCTCGCATTTATGCGCACGCCTGCTCTCGGACGGCCACGAAGTGCTGTGCGTTGATAACTTTTTCACAGGACGCCGGTCGAACGTCGCGCATCTTTTGGAAAATCCGAATTTCGAACTGATGCGCCATGACATCACCATCCCGCTTTATGTGGAGGTCGACGAAATTTACAATCTCGCCTGCCCTGCATCACCCGTGCATTACCAGCATGACCCGGTGCAGACGACCAAGACGAGTGTGCATGGCGCAATCAATATGCTGGGCCTTGCCAAGCGGACCGGCGCGAAAATCTTTCAGGCGTCAACATCAGAAGTCTACGGCGATCCCGAAGTTCACCCCCAGCCGGAAGATTATTGGGGCAATGTGAACCCGATTGGCCCGCGCTCCTGCTATGACGAGGGCAAGCGCTGCGCCGAGACCCTGTTTTTCGATATGCATCGCCAGCACAACGTGCAGATCAAGGTGACGCGTATCTTCAACACCTATGGACCGCATATGCATCCGAATGACGGCCGGGTGGTATCAAACTTCATCGTTCAGGCCCTGCGGGGCGATCCGATCAGTATTTTTGGCGAGGGCAAGCAAACCCGGTCATTCTGCTATTATAGCGACCTGATCGAGGGTTTTGTGCGCCTCATGAACTCCAGCGATGACATCATCGGCCCGATCAACCTTGGCAATCCGGGTGAGTTTTCTATGATCGAACTCGCTGAACAGGTGCTGGAGCTTACGGGTTCAAAATCGGAGATCGTCTTCAAGCCGTTGCCACCGGATGATCCGACCAAGCGGCAGCCAGACATTTCGAAAGCCCGCGAGCTTCTCGGATGGGAGCCGAAAGTGGCACTGCGCGAAGGGCTGGTGGACACGATCACTTATTTCGACAACCTTCTCGGTCGAAACAGCTGATACGATCCTGTCCCGTTAGCGCGCGCCGAAACCAACCACCACGGTGCGGATTGTTTTGAGCAGAATGAGGAAGTCGAGCCAAGGCGACAGGTTCTTGATGTAATAAAAATCGTATTTCAGTTTTTCTTCGACATCGCAAACTGCAGTCACGTGGCCTTGTGTTACTTGCGCCCAGCCGGAAATGCCTGGCCGCACGGCATGGCGATACGCGTAGTTCGCAAGGCGACTGCGGTAAATCCGCTCCAGCTCCAAGGCTTCTGGTCGGGGTCCGATCATGCTCATCTCGCCACGCAGCACATTGAACAGCTGCGGTAACTCATCAAGCCGTTTTTCTCTCAGGATGCGACCGAGAGGTGTGATACGCGGATCACCCGGTTGGGTCATGGCGTGTGCAGCATCCGTTTCGGTCAGCGCTTTCGCAGGCTGCACCATCGTGCGGAACTTGAAGGCTGTGAAAGGACGTCCGCGATATCCCATACGCCGCTGGGAAAACAGGATCGGCCGACCGTCGCAAACGAAAATGGCGGCAGCCAGGAGAATGAAGAGGGGCGCGAGGAGAAGGATCAACGCCACCGCCGCAATGATATCAAGACCCTGCTTCACCTTCAGATAAAACAGATTGGGTAAGAGCGACCCAAAGGTGTTTTCATGAGGCAACTCAAACGACACCTTGCCGGTCAGGCGCTCTTCAAGATGTTTGTAGTGATAGACCGGGACGCCATGAACAGTGAGGTCAGCGATGAATTCACGCGTCTTTTGTCGATGGCGATGGCCAAAATCGACGACAAACCCATCGCTTTCCGCCCGATTCGACCGTCCACAGAATAGCTCGCGGGCTTCAAACAGATCGAGACCCTCAACCTTCCACATGCGTGCCACGTCGCCGCCCGGGATGATGTGAAATCTGGGCCGTCTATTGGCATAAACGTAGTAGTGGACGAAGACGAACCAACTGAGACTGACGGCAAAACCCGCTGCGAGAACAAGTGGGACGCAGTCAAGGCGGAACAGGAGAACGATCGCAGTTACGGCCATGAAGGCGGGGAGAAAGCTCCAAAACACATAGGAAACATCATTGACCCCATGAAATCGCTCAATCTGTTTCCAGATAGTGAAACCCAAGACAACTCCGGCCATGACAGCTGAGATCGAATTTGCTGCCCCAGCAAGATTGTTCAGGTTTCCATCGCCTGTGAGACCTCCGACAACCGGCACAATCGAAGACAGAAAAAGTGCAATCAGCAACTGAACCCGTCTTCGGGCAACCAGCCGCTTGATTCCCCCCGAACCGTCTCGTGCCTTGTATGGGGTCCCCGACACCCTTTGAACGGTGTACGCCATCGATAGACCTAACGGATTGTTAATCGCGTTAACCTAGAGTTGAAACGCATTATTCTGCAATCTCGTAAAGTTCCCACTGGGGCTTCACCCCATAGTTGTACCGGGTTGCTCAAGACATCTTCGCAAGAAGGCCAAGATGGCTATAAGGGTTGCCCGAAACGGCTGGCCGTCGTCGCAAGACCGAGCGCTTCTTTCAGGTTTTGAAAGGCGACCCGCCTTCCCGATTTGAAAGCAACTATCGTATCGCCAGCAAACACCCGTGGGTTCGGTTCACGTCCAGCGCGCACGTCTTGAAGAGAAATCTGGACCACACGGACACCGTCTGAAAACCGCCGATATAAGAAGATCTTTTCCTCATCACCCACGGGCGAGAGCCCCCGTGCCTGGGCAATTGCATCGAGCAATGTGCTTTGATGGGTGATCGGGTAAATGCCGGAGCGCACAAACTCGCCGTCAACGGTCACCCTTTGGGCGAAGGATTCTTCGACAAAGACCGTGATCTGGGGATTTTGTAGATAGTCTTGTGCGTATCTGGTCTCAAGCGTTTCTTCGAGCTCAGGGATGGTCTGGCCCGCGGCATCCACGATGCCAATCAGGGGCATTGAGATTGCGCCATTTGCGTCCACACGGATTGTGCGGTCGAGTTCGTCGACCTGAAAGACATCGATTTTGAGGAGATCGTTTTTGGCAATTCGTGTCACATCGACGGATACGTTCGTGTCCGGCGGCGGCAGAAAAGTGACGCGTTCCAAGGTGTCAGACCCATTGGTGGACGCCGCAAAGGGGGTGACATGTGATGGTGAGGATCCATCAACCAGAAGCGCGCGGGTGGTGTCGTCGTGGTTCAGGCAACCGCTGACAAGCACAGCGGACAACGCGAAAAACCGAGCGAGAAGCCGAGCCGCCGCCCATCTAACGCTTTCCGTGTTGATCATGTCGAGCCCACCTCATTTCGATCATGCCCGCAGAGCACGTGGTCACAGCACCATTTTTGGCTTTCCCCTGTCGGGTTTTGGTATACTTTAAATGCCCAACCTGCCGGACGACATTTTGAAAAAAACACCATGACGGGAACAGTTAGGAAGAAAACGCAGGTCGCGATCATCGGATCGGGCCCGGCGGGGCTCATGTTGTCGCAGCTTCTTGCCAATGCTGGCGTTGACAGCATTGTGGTTGAACGCCAGTCCCGCGCCCATGTGGAAGGGCGAGTGCGCGCGGGCGTTCTGGAGTGGGCGACTGTCGAAACCCTACGCGAGGCGGGTGTTGGCGAGCGCATGGACCGGGAAGGCCTCCCGCATAGCGGGTTTGATCTCGCTTTTAACGGTGATCGTCACCGCATTGATCTTGAAGAACTGACCGACAAACACGTTATGGTCTACGGCCAGACCGAGGTGACCAAAGACCTTGTGGAGCGCCGTCTTCGCGATGGCGGAAAACTCATTTTCGAGGCGCGGGATGTCACGATCTTGGACCTGGCCAGTGATGCGCCAACCGTCCGCTTCGAGCATGATACTGGGCCTCATGAGATAACGTGCGATTTCGTTGCCGGCTGTGATGGATTTCACGGCGTTTCCCGCGGAACGATCCCGGACGATGTTCTCAAGACCTATGAACGCGTTTATCCTTTTGGTTGGCTTGGTATCCTAACCGAGCAGCCACCTGTGTCCGATGAACTGATATATGCAAACCATGAACGCGGTTTTGCGCTTTGTTCCATGCGGTCGCGCACGCGCAGCCGCTACTACGTGCAATGCGACACTGATGACAGTATCGACAACTGGTCGGACGACCGATTTTGGGATGAACTCGCCCGGCGCATCGGCCATGAAACGGCAAGCAAAATGTCGACCGGCGCTTCTTTTGAAAAAAGCATCGCACCTTTGCGCTCGTTCGTCGCCGAACCCATGCGCCATGGTCGGCTGTTTCTGGCGGGCGATGCAGCCCATATCGTCCCTCCGACGGGCGCTAAAGGCTTGAATCTCGCCATCGCAGATGTCCGCCTTCTCGCGCGCAGCCTAGATCTTTATTACAATAACGGTCGAGATGAACATCTTGCGACCTACTCAGACCGGTGTTTGGAGCGCGTTTGGAAAGTCGAACGTTTCTCGTGGTATCTGTCGACACTCCTTCACCAATTCCCAGATCACTCCGCTTTTGATAAAAAAATGCAACGGGCCGAATTCGACTATATCGCCAGTTCGACGGCGGCCTCGCGCAGTATTGCGGAGAATTATGTGGGGCTTCCAATCGCGCTTTAGGGCCGCGAAACATGAAAGCGAAAGGAAAACGCGTCATGCAATTTGCAACCATCAACGGCGTTACGTTGCACTATCAGGTCATCGGCGCGCAGCCGGACAAGCCAGTCGTTGTCTTTGCAAACTCGCTTGGAACTGACTTCCGGATCTGGCGTGATCTCGTCGTCAGGCTCGCTGGCGACTACGCAATCGTAAACTATGACAAACGCGGACACGGCCTGTCCGACACTGGCGACAGCCCTTATGAGATGGCCGACCACATCAACGATCTGGCAGCGCTTCTCGACCATCTAGATGTCACGAACGCGGTGATTTGCGGTCTGTCCGTCGGTGGCATGATCGCACAAGGCCTTGCGCTCACGCGGCCGGACCTCGTCAGGGCGCTCATCTTGTGTGACACCGGCCACAAGATCGGCAATGACGATCTTTGGAACGAGCGGATCGCAGCCGTTGAAGAAGGTGGCATCGAAGCGATTTCAGACGACATCATGAGCCGATGGTTCAGCGAGGCGTTCAGGGTCGCGGACAATCCCGATTTCGAGGGATATCGCAACATGCTCATCCGCACGCCGAAGGCTGGTTACATCGGAACCAGCGTTGCAATACGTGACACCGATTATACTGACGACGTCTCAAACATTTCGGTTCCAACCTTGTGCGTCGTCGGCGACGAAGATGGCTCAACCCCGCCTGAGCTGGTCAAGGAACTCGCCAGTCTCATCAGCGGTGCAAACTGCGATATCATCGAAGGGGCCGGACATCTTCCCTGCATTGAAAAACCGGATCAACTTTATGATCTGATCTCACCGTTTTTGTCTTTCGTATCGAGTGACGGCGGTGCGCGTGGCTGACAAGCGAACTAAGCGATTTGATGAGGGCATGGCAACCCGTCGCAAAGTCCTGGGCGACGACCATGTGGATCGCGCCGAACTGGCCAAGACCGCTTTCGACGCACCGTTTCAAACGTTGATCACCGAAGCGGCCTGGGGGACCGTCTGGTCCGGCGATGCCGTGTCACCCCGTGAACGCTCGATGATGACAATCGCCCTTTTGGCCGGTCTTGGCCATGATGAAGAAGTGGCAATGCATATCCGTGCGACACAAAACACAGGCGCGAGCCGGGACGATGTTCGCGAGGCGCTGATGCATGTGGCACTCTACGCCGGTGTTCCCGCCGCGAACCGCGCTTTTAAAATCGCGAAACGCGTTTTTGCAGAAATCGACAATGAGGCGGATGATGTCTGATCCATTTCATCCGCTCAACAGGCGCGATTGGACCTGGCAGCCCGCAGCCTTGACGCCTGATTACAAAACGACCGGTTTGCGATCACCGCAAAGGCCGCTGGTCTTTTTTGAAAACACGATGAGTGAGACGACAGGCCCCGTTTTCGGCCATGATCTCATCTCTGATCTCGACAACAATCTGGTTTTGAACTTTGCGAGCGCAGGGGGCGAAGCACTCGGGCCGCGCATTGCTCTGCGCGGTCGGGTGCTGGATGAAAATGGGCGCGGCGTGCCCAACGCCCTCATCGAGATTTGGCAAGCGAATGCCGCTGGCCGCTACCGCCACAAGAACGATGGCTATCGCGCGCCGCTCGATCCGAATTTCGCGGGATGCGGCCGGACGATCACGGATGACAGCGGTCACTACGTGTTCCACACGGTGCGGCCCGCCCCCTACCCCTGGCCGAATGGTCCGAACACATGGCGACCCGCCCATATCCATTTTTCCGTTTTCGGCCATGCCTTTGCCCAAAGGCTCGTGACGCAGATGTATTTCGAGGGCGATCCGTTGATTGCCCTTTGCCCAATTGTCAACGCGGTGAGCGATCCCGGGGCGGTTGATCATCTCGTGGCAAAACTCGACCTTGAGGCGAGTACACCTATGGACGCAATGGCCTATCATTTCGACATCGTGTTGCGGGGGCGACACGCCACACCTTTTGAAAACCACTCGAGGGGTGTTTGATGGCGGGTGATCGGCCTTTAAAGGAAAGCCCATCGCAGACGGCTGGACCTTATCTTCACATTGGCCTGATGCCAGAAATCTGCGGGATTGATGGCATTTACCGAGCGGATCCCGGCGCGGTGATGGTCAATGACGACACGCTCGGGGAACGCATCACGGTTCAAGGGAGGATTTTCGACGGCAACGGCGATGATGTGAAGGACGCCGTCATCGAGGCCTGGCAAGCTGATCACGCCGGTCGTTATCAAAGCGGATCGGAGCCGAGTGATCCGAATTTTGTCGGCTGGGGGCGTCAGGCCGTAGACCCCGAGAGCGGCTTTATTACATTTCAGACGATTAAACCGGGACGCGTGCGCTTCGATGCAACACGTTTTCAAGCGCCGCATATCTCACTTTTCATCATCGCGCGCGGCATTAACATCGGACTGAACACGCGGCTTTATTTTCCGGAGAGCGAAGAAAACGCGACCGATCCGGTTTTGGCTTTGATCGATGATGCGAAGCGCCGCGACACGCTGATCGCCCAAAAGGACGGCGATCTCTACACTTTCAACATCCACCTACAGGGCGAGCATGAAACCGTCTTCTTCGACATCTGAGAGCGCTGGAAAACCCTGCATTTTATGTTGCGCGATCACGGGGTCCGTTCCGCGCAGACAAGATAACCCCGCCGTGCCGATCACCGTGCCCGAGCAGGTCGAGAGCGCCCATGAGGCTTTCGAGGCGGGCGCGAGCATCATTCACTGCCATGTGCGCAACGATGACGAGACGCCGACCTCGGACCCAGATAAATTTGCGCGGTTGAAAGAGGGACTGGAGCAACATTGCCCCGGTGTCATCGTGCAGTTCTCAACGGGTGGGCGTTCCGGCGCCGGAAAAGAACGGGGCGGTATGCTGCCGCTGAGACCCGATATGGCGTCGCTGACGGTCGGCTCGAACAATTTCCCGAGCCGCGTTTATGAAAACCCGCCAGACCTCGTCGCCTGGCTCGCGGAAGAAATGCGGGCATATGAGATCACGCCAGAAATCGAGGCGTTTGACCTGTCCCATATTCTTCATGCGGTGCGCATGTCCGGGGCCTGTGAACTTTACGGAACGCTTTATGTTCAGTTCGTGATGGGGGTCAAAAATGCAATGCCAGCCGAACGGTTTGTCTTCGACATTTACGTCGATACCATGAAGCGCCTTGCGCCCGAAGCGCCGTGGTGTGCGGCTGGGATCGGCGCGAACCAAATCGTCGTCAATGAATGGGCGATTGCCGCAGGCGGCCATACGCGCGCGGGCCTTGAGGACAATGTTCGCCTCGACCGACACACGCTCGCGCCATCGAACGCGGCGCTGATCAAACGGGCTGCCGATTTATGCGAGCGCTACGAGCGTCCCGTGGCGACTGTCAGCCAGGCCCGAGACATTCTGGGATTGCGCTCTCATTTATCGGTCTGAACCCTAAGATGTCCTACACGCCCTATAACGCGCCCTTGCTTTCCGGACTTCTCGGCGACATGGAAGTTGCCGCGTTCTTCTCCGTGAAGGCGGATATCGAAGCGATGGTGCGGTTTGAAGTTGCACTCGCAAGGGCGGAAGCGGACGCCGGTGTTATCCCTGAGGCTGCAGCGGTGAAAATCAAAGCGGCTTGCGACGCTTTTGAGCCGGACATGCGCGCGCTCAGTACGACGGCGTCCCGTGATGGTTTGGTCATCCCGGATCTGGTGCGCCAGCTTCGCGAGGCGGTCGGAGCCGATCATGCAGAACATGTTCATAAAGGGACGACGAGCCAGGACCTCATAGATACGAGCCTTGTCCTGCGGCTTAAAGATGCGAACACGGTTCTTTCAAAGCGGCTTAACGGCGTCATCGACCTTCTTGAGGCGCTCACAACATCGTTCGGCGACAATCGACTTATGGCGCATACGCGTTTGCAAGCGGCGAAACCGATCTCGGTAAGCGACCGGCTTTCAAACTGGATTGCACCGGTTGAGAGTTCAAGAAACGATTGTAAAGCCCTGTTTCAAAAGCTTTATCAGGTACAGTTTGGTGGGCCCGTTGGCACGCTTTCAGAGCTCTCCGGCAAAGGAGCTGATGTGCGCGCGGGGCTCGCGCGGGCACTCGATTTGCACGACCCCGGTCGTTGCTGGCATACGGACCGCAGCGCCATCGTCTCCTACACAGACTGGCTCTCCCGGCTCACCGGCACTCTTGGAAAGATCGGGCAAGACTTCGCGCTCATGGCGCAGAGCGAGCGCTCCGATCTCGCATTCGATGGCGGCGGGTATTCGTCTGCCATGGCCCATAAGGCAAACCCTGTCAAAGCGGAATCCCTCGTCACACTCGCGCGCTTCAACGCAACGCTCTCGCCCGCGAT
>JBCBTO010000026.1:0-13056 GCA_039818625.1 Pseudomonadota bacterium | reverse complement strand
GGGCTTGAAATGTCGGGCCTGCGCGCCGACCTCACCTCAACTGAGGCCGCCCTTCACGCCTTTCGGCCAGCTCAAACCGCCCCAGCCAATGGTGGTGGTCAGCCAAATCCGCGCTATCCAACGTCACGTCCCGCGCAGTGGACACCGCAAAACTCGGTTGCAATGCCCGCATCCGGTTTTGCCGAGGACCCGCAGCCGAGCTTTGATGTTGCGGCAACTCCGTCTGCGAACACGCACACCCTCGGGGAGACAACCGGGACATCGCACCCGCTCGGCGCGGCGCGGGCGCAAGTTCATGAAAACTACATCATCGCGCAAACGGATGACGGGCTTGTCATTGTCGATCAGCACGCGGCCCATGAGCGCCTTGTCTATGAGCGCATGAAAACCGCGCTTCATGACAAAGGCGTTGAGCGCCAGATCCTGCTCATTCCCGAGATTATCGATCTGCCCGAGACGGATGTTCAAAACATTGCCGCGCGCGCCGATGAACTCAGCACACTCGGTCTTGTTGTCGAAGCGTTCGGGCCGGGCGCGATTGCCGTGCGCGAGACGCCGTCACTTCTGGGTGAAGTCGACGCGCATGCGCTCATCAAGGATCTCGCCGATGAGCTTGCCGAATGGGATCGCGCGACCCTCGTGAGAGACAAGCTTCACGCGGTCGCCTCGCGCATGGCCTGTCATGGTTCGGTTCGCTCTGGTCGACGACTGAAGCCGGATGAGATGAACGCACTCTTGAGACAGATGGAAGAAACACCGAATTCCGGCCAGTGCAACCACGGGCGTCCGACATTCGTTGCGCTGACACTCACAGAGATCGAAAAGCTGTTCGACCGGCGCTAGAAACTTTTTGTAACGGTCCGCGTTAATACTGGATTCATGGCACGAAAGCCTGTACATATCGGGCACGAATATTAGGGATTTACGATCACTCGATGAACCGGTTCAATCTACCAACATCTGGCGGCGAGGCGCGCATTCGCTATGACCACGCCGATTTTCAGGTGCTTTCATCGGGGAGTTTCGTTCGTTGTGCCGTGACCGGCCAAGCAATCGCGATTGAAGATCTGAAATATTGGAGCGTCGAGCGGCAGGAGCCTTATGCTGACGTTGCGACGTCGCTGAAGCGCCACCTGGAAAAGCGCTGATCTCGTTACCTTTCTGCGACAAGATGTTTGATGATGGATTCTGCGGCGTGGGTCGATGCCTGATCGATACTCAGTTCCGCGTCAAACACCACTGACCGTTCGCGAAGCTCAGCCAAAACGCCCGATTTCCCCTTCAGCCTCACCGCATCCTTCGCCGTCGTCGCAAGTGTTGCCCCCTTGTTTGCCGCGACTGACAAGAGCTCGCTCGCTTCATCCTCGGCGAAAACATGGTGATCTGGGAAAGAGGTCCGCGCGACGACATTGCAGCCGTGGTCTTCAAGGCCGGAGAAGAATTTTTCCGGATCGCCAATGCCCGAGAACGCAACGATGGGGCTTTCGGGTATTGCTTCATGCGGTTTCGTTTTAAGCTGAGCCGTCATCACGGGTTTGCCAGCCGCCTGAAATTCGCTTTCCAGAGGAGCAACCGCTGAGTGATCGGGTTCTGAGCCCCTGATCACCAACAAACTGCCCGCATAACGCATCTGAACGGCGAGCGGTGCCCGTAAAGGACCGGCGGGCATGACACAGCCATTGCCGAGGCCGCGCTTCGCATCGACGACGAGAGCAGCGTGATCCGGCATCACCGTGCTGCTTTGAAAGCCATCATCCATGATGATGAGATCGTGCTCGATATGCGCTTCTATGAAGGCGAGGCCCTGCGGCCTGTCGCGGGCAATGACAGTCGGAGCCTTTTGGGCGAGAAGAAGCGGCTCATCGCCAACCGCGTCGGCAGTGTCCTCCGCTGCATCAACCCTGTGCGGACCGGTGAGCTGTCCGCCATATCCCCGGCTCAGGAAAACGGGTTTCAGGCCCCGAGCCAGCGCGATATCGGCGAACGCGAGGGCTGCCGGTGTTTTTCCCGCGCCACCCGCCACAAAGTTTCCAATGCACAAAACCGGATTTTTCGCCCTCACACCGCCGCCGAATGGCCGCTTGGCAAGCGTGCCGTAGATCGACGATATGGGATAAAGGAGCCTTGATTGAACGCTGGGCGCTCGCCACCAGAAATCGGGGGCTTTCATCGGTATTTCGCGTGGGCTGCTTCCGCGTCGGCGAGGCGTCCCGCCACGATAAGAGGGTTGAGATAGGGCAACAACGCCGTATGGGTGCGTTCCAAAGCGCCGCTAAAGCGCGCAAGGGCCGCCTGGGCGGAGCGGGTCATCTGTTGGCCATGCTGCTTGTCGCTCAGGACCTGTGCAACTTTCTTCACGAGTTCTTCACTGTTGCGCACGCAATGCCCCCCGCCGCATTCGTCGAGCGCGTCGAAAATCTGCGTGAAGTTTGCAACATTCGGCCCGTGGATAATGGCCGACCCCAAGCGAGCGGGCTCAATCGGATTCTGGCCACCATGAGGCACCAGAGAGCCACCAACGAGACTGCATGGGGCGAGCCGGTAGAAAAGCCCGAGTTCACCAACGGTATCTGTCAGGTAGATGTCGGTATCTTTTCCGGGAAGATACCCGGCGCTGCGCTGCGCGACATTCAAGTTGAGTGGGGCAAGAGCCTCCATGATCTGGTCGGCGCGCTCTGGATGACGCGGCGCGATCAGGGTCAGAAGGTTCGGGAAGTATCGTTTCAAATTGACATGCGCCTTGGCGACGATCAATTCCTCCTGGTCGTGGGTGCTGGCTGCCAGCCAAATCGGTCGACCGGAAATCGCCTTTTGCAACTGGGTGAGGTGCCCTGCGTCCACCGCTGGCGGATCGCTGTCGAATTTAAGATTGCCAGCGTTGACCACTGCGTTGGTTCCAAGCTCTGCGAAGCGGTGGGCATCTTCATCGCTCTGGGCGACGCATAAACTCAAATTGTCGAACAAGGCGTGGGTAACGGTGCCGAATCGCTTCCAGCTCTCGAAGGAGCGCTGTGACATGCGGGCGTTCACAATCACCTGAGGTATATTCTGACGCCGAAGTTCGGTCATCGTGGCGGGCCAAAGCTCCGATTCGACGAAAACGGCGAGCGATGGTCTCCAGTGTTTTAAAAAGCGTCTGACGTAAGGTTTCAAATCCAGTGGTGCGAACTGGTGGCTGGCGCCCTTGGGCAATTCCGCTGCCGCCAGTTGCGCCGCTGTGGTGGTCACCGTCGTCAAGACCACCTCGAAATTCATGTCGGTCATGCGCCGGATGAGCGGCAGAACCGCGCGGGTTTCCCCCAAACTTGCCGCGTGAACCCAGACGACGGCGCGTGGGCTGCGTTTGACGGATGCGAATCCGTAGCGTTCCTTGATGCGCGCAAGGTCTTCCTTGCCGCGGCTGGCGCGCCAGCGCAGAAGAAGGCCTGTGAACGGCTGAAACAAAAAACCTGCGGCCGCATAGGTGTTCAAAGCAAGGCGTGACACGGTGTCTGACATCGGTTCAGCCGGTTCCAGATTTGATTTTTGAGCCGGCGCAATCGCGAGCTTCTTGGGTAATGCGGACCAGTTCATGCTCCAACTCACCACGTAACACTTCTAGTTCAGCTTCGCCCGCACCACAATCAACCTGGACGGGATTTCCCAGGACGAATGCAGTCTTTGAAAATGGCAAATTGATGACGGCATGATCCCAAGAATTCAGTATCCAGTTCCGGCTTGTGACATGAGCGACCGGATAAATCGGCCGACCGGACAATCTGGCGATTGTGATCACGCCCCTGCCCACCGTGCGCGCCGGGCCCTTTGGCACATTTGCGGTCATACACACGCTCGTTCCGTGCTTCAAAGCGCTCAGCATTTCAAGCGAGCCTTGTACGCCGCCTTTGACGCGCGTTTTTTTCGGATTGCGCCCGCCAGATGCCCGAATGACATCAATGCCAAAGGTTTCCATGGCCGCCGCCTGCACCTCCCCGTCACCATGGCGGGAGACCAGAGCGCATAAGGGCAAGCGCTTTGCGACCGCCGTTGGGATGAGGAATTGCTCGCCATGCCAAAAGGTGAAGATGCAGGGAAGATCATCGCGCACGACATCAAGCGCCGGTTCGACGCTCTTTCGCGTCCGGCTTGACCACGAGACGAATTGGAAATAGCGCGCTGCCATGCCGCCCAATGCGCGCTGAAATCGACGTGACTTCGTCAGCGGAGTGTTTCCTCGCAGGTTTGGCGCAACCGCACGAACCCGATCACCAGCTTCTTTTTGGCGAGCGACGCTCAGTCCGTTTCCGGGTCAAGCAATCGGTGCATATGGACGATGAAGTATCGCATATGCGCGTTGTCGACGGTGCGCTGTGCCTTTTGCTTCCAGGCGTTATAGGCCTTTTCATAGTTTGGGAAAATGCCAACGACGTCGAGGTCTTCCAGGTCCTTGAACGTCAACCCATCGAGGGTTTCGAGTTCCCCTCCAAAAACGAGATGCAGAAGTTGCTTGTCTTCGGTAGCGGCGTCAGACATGTGGCGATCCTCGGGCGGCGGTTTGGCTTACTCTTCGCTCTCTATCGCCCCTAGAACCTCATTTTTCAAGGGGCTTTGCAAAGCATGCCCAGATGCGATGAGCCAATCATGGCGGGTCGTGTCACGATTGTACGTGGGGGCCTGCCCCGTTAGCGTGAGAAGGGCGGCGTTTGCCTCCGTCAGGATGATATCAGCGGCCGCAAGGTCCCAATCGTGCGCACTCGGGCGGGCAATGGCACCTGACAGCCCACCTTCAGCCACAAGGGCAAACCGATAGGCGAGCGAGTGGATATGAGGCGCGCGCGTCATCTTGGTTTTCAGACGCTCCTGAACGGAATTTGCGACACGGGCGGGAATTGCGTATTCGCCAAGCGCGAGATCGCTATGGTTCAATGACGCGATTGGTTCACCATTCAGCACCGTGCCGTGACCCTTTTCGGCCACGTAGAGCTTTTCCAGGACCGGCCCAAACAGGACGCCTGCGATCGGTCGTCCCGCTTCGACAATCGCGATTGAGATTGTCCAGTTGGGCGTCTCAGCGATGAAGCCGCGCGTACCGTCAATGGGGTCTACGACGAAGACCCGCTGTTTGGACAATCGGGCGCGGTCATCCTCCGTCTCCTCCGAAAGCCAGCCATAGTCGGGCCTCGCGCTCAAAAGATGATCACACAGAAAACGATCGATGGCGAGGTCTGCTTCTGAGACCGGAGAATCCTGCCCCTTCGTCCAAACCTCCGGCGCGCGTTTGAAATATTGAAGGCCTATGCGCCCGGCCTCGCGTGCTGCGTCGACCAGGAGTTCGATATCATCCAACGGCGTGTCCTTAAAGCGGGAGTGTCCCGGTCTTCTTAACGCTATCGTCCGGCAACCGCCATGTTTTCAATGAGAATACTCGGCGCATTTGTGGAGAAGCGATATTCCAGATCATTTGCCGGGACGAGCCGCGCGAACATATCGCGCAGATTTCCGGCGATGGTGATCTCACTCACGGGATAGGCGATTTCGCCGTTTTCGATCCAGAAGCCGGATGCACCACGGCTGTAATCGCCGGTCACGATGTCGACGCCGGACCCGATGAGTTCAGTGATGTAAAGGCCGGTGCCGATGTCTTTCATCATGTCTTGAGGGGACTTCTCACCCGCCAGCATGGTCAGATTGGTCCGGCTCGGCGAGGGATTGGCTCCACCTCTGCCCGCACGGCCATTGGTCTCAAGGCCCAGTTCCCTTGCCGTTGCTGTGTCCAGAAACCACGTTTTCAACACACCATCTTTGACGATCTCGAGCGCTTCAGCCGCGACACCTTCGCCGTCAAACGGCCGAGAGGCGAGGCCGCGTACGCGATGGGGGTCATCGGTGATGGTCACGTCATCACCGAAAATCTTCCCGCCCATATCATCTTTCAGAAAGCTCGTTTTACGGGCAACCGATGCGCCGTTGACGGCCCCGGCCAGGTGTCCCGCAAGACCCGTGGAAACCCTGGGGTCGTAGATGACCGAAAGCGTTTGCGTGTCGACTTTTTGCGGGTTCAGCCGTCGCACGGCCCGCTCTCCCGCCTCAGCACCGATCTTCGCCGGGTCCTTCAAATCGGACAAAAACCGTCTCGCATCGTAGTCATAGTCGCGTTCCATCGCGGTGCCCTCGCCCGCGACCACCGAAACGGATGTGGAAAAGCTCGACGATTGATAGCTGCCGCTGAAGCCGTCTGACGTTACAAGTACCAAGCCGCCCGTGCCCCAGCCCGCCGAGGCTCCGCCCGAGTTGGTGACGCCCGTGACACTGAGACCCGCATCCTCAGCCTGTTTGGCGCGCTCAGTCAGGCTTGCTGCATCGATCTCGGTCGGATCAAACATTTCAACGTCTGGAAACTCGGTTGCCAAACGATCACGCTGGGCAAGGCCCGCATAAGGGTCTTCCGGCGCAACCTTGGCCATGGCGACTGCCCGCTCGGCCAAGGCGTCGACGGCCGTTGGGTCGTTGGCGGACACAGCCGCAGTGCGCCTTCCAACGAAAACCCGCAACGAAAATCCATCATTTTCCGAACGGTCGGTTTCTTCCACTTTTTGGAGGCGTACGTCCACGCTCAAGGACTGGCCGGACACCACGACGGCGTCGGCAGCATCAGCACCAGCGCGCTTTGCAGCCTCAACAAGGGCTGCGGCACGTTCGATGAGCGAATCGGAAACGGTGTGGGAGTTCATTTGCGCCTCGACAGTCGTTAAACAGTTAGTTTCGTAAGCTAACGTTTTGGATATTCCAATGGCGCGATATATAGACCGAATGGCATAAGGAACAACATGGCTTCTCCCTCCGTCCCCCACGCAAATCAGGCCGCCGTCGACGCAACCACCGCCTTGCCGCTTGAATTACAAGCCATCATTCTGCTCGGCGGAGCGGTCGTCTTTGCGCCGTTGTTCAAAAAACTGGGGCTCGGCACCGTTCTTGGCTATCTCGCCGCCGGGGTGGTCATAGGCCCGTTCCTGCGTCTCATAACGGACGGCGAACAACTGCTTCACTTTTCTGAACTCGGAATTGTGTTCTTGTTGTTCATCATCGGTCTTGAGCTCAGGCCCGCGCGGCTTTGGGCCATGCGGCAAGGTATTTTCGGCGTGGGCCTTCTGCAGGTCGTCGTCACAGCCCTTGTTATGAGCCTGATCTGTCTTTTGCTCGATTATTCGTGGCAAACCAGCGTCTTGATCGGCCTGGGACTTGCCCTGTCATCGACCGCGTTTGCCATGCAAATCCTTGATGAGCGCGGCGAACTCAACAGCAAATCGGGCCAGGGCGCGTTTGCGATCGTGTTGTTTCAAGACATCGCCATTGTGCCGATCCTCGCCATCATCCCTTTTTTGATCCCGCCCTTCCTGCGCGATGCCATCGACGCGCCTGCGATGGGTTTTGACTGGATCGCCATCCTTAAAATGGTCGGTGCCACGGTCGGGCTCATCGTCATCGGTCGGTACTTCCTGAACACGCTCTTTCGTGTCGTCGCCAACACCGGTGCGCGGGAAATGATGATCGCGGTTGCGCTCTTCGTCGTGCTCGGCGCCGGCATGGTCACCCAATTCGCCGGGCTTTCCATGGCCATGGGCGCGTTCATCGCAGGCGTGATGCTCGCCGATTCGGCCTATCGTCACGAACTTGAGGCGAATATTGAGCCGTTTCGCGGCCTCCTGCTCGGTCTTTTCTTCGTGTCCGTCGGTCTTTCGCTCGATATCAACATCGTCGTCAACAACTGGGTCACCGTGCTTCTGGTCGCGCCACTCGTGATGATCATCAAGGCGGTCGTCGTCTACGGCATCACCCGCGCTTTCGGCCACGACCACAATGATGCGGTCAGGATCAGCGCGCTTCTGCCACAAGTCGGCGAGTTTGCCTTTGTGATCTTCTCAACCGCCACGATTTTCGGCGCGGTCAGCGTCGAGCTTGCCTCCATCGTCACCGCAGTCGTCACCGTCACAATGGCGCTGACGCCGCTTGCCGTCGCGATTGGCGAACGCCTTATCCACAAGGCGGGCGAAGAGGAGATGGAAGAGGACTTTGAAGGTGCGGGCGGATCCGTCTTGATCGTAGGATTTGGCCGATTCGGGCAGATCGTTTCGCAGACCATGCTGGCCGAAGGCATTCCCGTGACCGTCATCGACCACGACGCCAACCGCATTCGCAGCGCCGCACGCTTCGGGTTTCGCATCTACTACGGCGAAGGACGCAGGCTCGATGTCCTGAGGGCGGCGGGGATTGACAAGGTGAAGATCGTCGCCGTGTGCAGCGACACGAAGGAGCGCACGACGGAGATCGTCAAGCTTCTCAAGGAGCATTATCCCGAGGTGGAAATTTACGCCCGCTCGTATGATCGCGTCCACACGCTTGAATTGATGGAGCTTGAGGTCGATTTCCAGGTGCGGGAGATGTTTGAATCCGCTCTCGTCATGGGTCATGCGGTGCTGGACGGTATGGACGTGCCGCCGGAGCGGGCAGCACTTGTCGTGGAAGACATCCGCAAGCGGGACATGACCCGCCTCCAGCTTCAGCAAACAAAGGGTATTTTCGCTGGCTCCGACATTCCTTTCGACAAGTCGGTGACCCCGGAGCCGCTGACGGAGCCGCAAACAGAAGCGAAACTTCTTTCAGAAGAAACGCAGAAAATCACGCAAGGATCATAACACCCCTTGGCAGAGCAAATTTCCAAAGATGAGACGCCGAAATTCGTCTCAGGAACCATCATGTGGCACATTTTCGTCATGACGGCGACGGCGTCCATCGGGCTTGTGTCAATCTTCATCGTCGACTTCGCCAACCTGTTTTACATCTCCCTTCTCGGCAAACAGGAACTCGCCGCGGCCATCGGCTATGCGGGCACGATCCTGTTTTTCAACATTTCTATTTGCATCGGCATCATGATTTCCGCCATTGCGCTCGTCTCCCGGGCGCTTGGGCGAGGTGACCGTGAAAAAGCCCGCGTTCTTTCCGGTTCGTCACTCATATTCGTGCTGATTTCAACGGCGTTTTTTGCGGCGATCTTCTTCCCGTTCATCGAACCCACGCTTGAAATTCTGGGCGCGCGCGGTGAAACGAAAAACATCGCAACAGGTTTTTTGCAGATCGTCGTGCCCTCCATGCCGTTTCTCGGCCTTGGCATGTGCGCTGCTGGCCTTTTGCGGGCGGTGGGGGATGCAAAACGGGCCATGTACGGCACGCTCGGCGGAGGTGTCGTTGCAGCCCTCCTCGATCCCCTCTTCATCTTCACGTTCGATCTTGGCGTTTACGGTGCTGCCTATGTCACCGTGATCTCACGATTGGCGATTGTTGCCATTGGATTTTACGGCATTTTCAGGGTCCATAACATGGTGGACTGGCCGTCCGCTTCCGTCTTTTTTGCCGATGCAAAAGCGCTGTTGGATATCGCAGTTCCCGCGGTTCTGACCAATGTGGCAACACCTGTCGGCAATGCCTATGTCACGGGATCGATCGCGCCCTATGGCGACGAGGCAGTCGCCGGATGGGCCATCATCGGACGGCTTATCCCGGTCGCGTTTGGTTTCGTCTTCGCTCTTTCAGGCGCCATCGGGCCGATTGTGGGGCAGAATTTCGGGGCGGGCCGATTTGACCGCGTGGAGCGCACGATTACCGATTCGCTGCTTTTGACGGCTGTTTATACGGGCGTCGTCTGGCTCATCGTATTTGTACTTCGCGATCCGATCATCACCGGCTTTAACGCAAGTGGCGATGCCGCAGCGCTGGTGGCGTTCTTCATCAACTTTCTGACAGGCCTTTTCGTCTTCAATGCCGCGCTTTTCGTTGCGAACGCCGCCTTTAACAATCTTGGATATGCGACCTATTCCACAGTCCTGAACTGGGGAAAGGCGACCATCGGGACGGTCCCGTTTGTGTGGGCAGGGGCGGTGCTGTGGGACGCCAAGGGCGTGCTTCTCGGCCAAGCCATCGGGTCCATCGTTTTCGGAGTGATCGCCGTCATCATCTGTCTGAGGGTCGTCAGAACTGTGAGCGATCTGGGGCCGGGTGCTCCGACCTCTCCGCCGCTCTGGCGATCAGCGTTATCGGCCTT
Organism: Pseudomonadota bacterium; assembly: GCA_039818625.1. Lineage (GTDB taxonomy): Bacteria > Pseudomonadota > Alphaproteobacteria > Rhizobiales > JACESI01 > JBCBTO01. The sequence goes on along the minus strand of JBCBTO010000026.1, from coordinate 2,981 downwards.
TTCATCAGGCAAAGGTGCGAACCTTTCCTGACGCTTTTAATGCCGAGGTTAACCGCGCAACTTGCCAATGCCCTTTTGAAGAGCGCTGGAAAATGCGTCGCGGAGTTGCGCGGAGTTGTTTTGCATTCTGTTGGCCAGCAAGGAAACCTGATCAGCGCTTGCGCTGTTGGTCGCTGCCGCGTCGTTCAGGCCCGTCATGTTCATGACGATTTCCTGCACCGCATTCAGTTGCTCGTCGACGGACCGCGCGGCCGTTTCGGACAATTCGGAAATGTTCCGGGTCGACTTTGTTATGTCAGCGATGGCCGCTTCGGACTTTTTCATCACATCCATAACGTTGGAAATCTGGGCGTTGATTTCCTCGGTCGCATTCGACGTCTGGGTTGAGAGCGACTTGACTTCAGAAGCGACGACGGCGAAGCCTCGCCCGGCTTCTCCGGCACGGGCCGCTTCAATTGTCGCGTTGAGCGCAAGGAGATTGGTTTGATCTGCAATCGCCTGAATCGTGGTGGCGAATGAGCCGATTTTTTCCATCGCTTCACTTAGAAGAAGAAACTGCTGCTCCGTCTCTGTGACTGATTTGGAAGCGCTTGATGATGCGGACGCCGTCTGGTCGGTTTGATCGGTAACGGTTTTCAGAGAGTGGCTCATTTCTTCCGCTGCCGCCGAAATCGACGTTGAGCGTTCCGAAGACTGCGTGGTCGCAGACGCGAGTTCCTCCGACGCCGTGGCCAATTCATGGGCCAGCTTGTCAATCTGCCCGCAAGACCGGTCGATCTCGCCGCTCATTTCGGTTTCGAACCCATCAAGCCACTCTTCCACTGCCCGTTCGCGCTTGGCGATATCGGTAATATCCACGCCGATGCCTACAGCAATGCCATCCCTGGAGCAGACCTTTACACTTCTGACAGTGCTGCCATTTGGGTAGATCCGGTCATTTGTACTGGTCTCTTGACGCTGTGCGCTGCGTCGTTTCTCAACTTCGGCGTCAATGTCACCAGAAAAGCCTGTAACCTCTAGGTTGGCGCGCACCAGGTCTGAGTACGTGAAAGGCCGCTCAAGGGTTTGCCACGCCTCTCGATAGAGATCTTTGTAGGCGGCGTTCCAAAGGATCAGCACATCATTTTCATCATAAACCGCGAACGGGTTTTGCATGGCGTCCAGGCCGGACTGCACTTTTTTAAGGATCTGAGCGCTCTCGTGACACTCTCGGTCTTCAGATCCTTGGTTGTCGTCCTGTTTGACTGTTGGACTGATAAATCTCGACAGCATGGCGGAATCCTGTGATCTCATTTGCCGAAAGTGTCGCATACCTATGGTTAATGCTGCTTTAACCATGTCGCGACGGAGCACTGCCCCGGCATAAGATGTGATCACTCTTCGAGCAGCTCTTGCTGTATCACCTCCCGCCCAAACGCTCTTCGATCGCGCGTTTCATGGCGTCTTTCTCAACTTCCGTCACCCGCAGGATGGTGCTCGCCTTGAGAAAGTCGAGCACACCAAACTCGTTGATCGGCGGGCGCAGGAGCACATCGGGCGGTTTATGCTGGGCGAGTTTTTCGCGGGTGATCGCCTGCATCATGATCTGGTTGGCGCCGAGCATACTCTCAAAGCCGGAGGGGATATCGTCGCCAGCGGCATGGGGGCCACCGGCGTTGGGGCCGCCGACCACGTCGACTGCGATCACTTGGTCCATGTCTGTCGTGAGATGCTCAAAGGGCAACGGGTTCGTGATGTTGCCGTCGATCATCACCCTACCTGCGACCCTGACCGGTTTGAACACCATCGGGATTGCGATGGACGCGCCAACGACTTCGCTCAATGTCCCCTCGGTGTGGACCACTTCATGCCAACCATAATAGTCCGTTGTCACGACGGACATCGGAATGCGGAGATCTTGCAGGTTTTCGGGCAAGGTCTCGATGGGTGTGAACAGTTGCAGGATTTTTTGCGGATTGATCTGGCCAACGGAGTAAGAGCGCGGGTTGAACCAGTCCTGAAAGCTTGAGGGTCTCAAGGACCACAGTTTACCCGCGACTGCGGCCCGGTCGGCGAATGTCTCAAGGGCATAGGCGCGCAGGTCACGGCCGCTCATCCCGGAGGCGTACCCCATGCCGAGCAATGCACCGATTGAGCTTCCGCTGATCGCATCGACCTTGAGGCCGAGTTCATCGAGAACCTCCATGACGACGATATGCGCAAGGCCCCTTGCACCACCGCCACCGAGGGCGAGACCGAGCTTGGTGTCCGTGACCATTGGCAGCGCTACCCCGCAGCCGGTCCAACGCGCAGAATGGTGAAATCCGCATCGCCAATAAGCCGTCGGGCGGCGCGCTTTGCGTCTTCAAGCGTCACACCGTTTATGATCGCCTTGCGGTCTTCGATATAGCTTGGCTCTCGGCCCTGCAATTGCAGTCCCAAAAGGGCGCGGGCCGTGCCTCGAGAACCATCGAAATTGAGGGCGTAGGACCCGAGCACATAGCTCTTTGCGAGATCCAGTTCCTCCTGCGTCGGGCCTTCCTCGCCCATACGCTTCAGCTCCGCCATCAAAACGTCGAGCGTTTTGTCTGCAAAGTCGGCTCTTGTGGAAACGGACCCGCCGAACACGGTTGAAAAGTCGTTGTTGGACAAGCCGGTTGATACACCGTAAGCGAGCCCGCGCTTCTCTCTGATCTCGTTCGACAAACGCGACGTCAATCCACTTCCGCCGAGAATGTGATTGACGAGAAAGGCCGCGATGAAATCGGGATCCTCCCGTTTGATGCCAACGCCGATAAATTGGAAGCGGGTTTGCGGCTGAGGCAGGTCAATCGCGCGGGATTGACCAATGCGCGGTATGACGGTGGGGATTTCCTTGAGATCTGCCTGCTTCGGAAGCGCGCCGAAAAGTTGATCGAGGCGCGCTTTCACTTCGTCCGGCGTGATCGCGCCGACGACCGATACAATCAGATTGTCGCGGGCCATGACGCGGGTCTTGTAAT
>JBCBTO010000025.1:0-13382 GCA_039818625.1 Pseudomonadota bacterium | reverse complement strand
CGCAGGACGATATTGCGGCGAACGATCCATCCGTCGTCGCTATCGCATCCGACCAGCCCTCGGCGACCACGCTGCCGAACTTCGACATCAATGCCATTTCCGACATCGCAGATTTTGTGGTGCAGCATGTGGGCCTCACCCTACCGATGGCGGAGGAGAAAGCGTCCTGATGCCCGCCCCGGAGTTGAATGATTGTTTCCTCCACGACAAGGACCGGCTGAAGCACAGCGAGGCATTGGAAATCCTTCAGCGGCAGGTGACACCGCTCGGAGAGACGGAAACGCGTCCACTCGGCGGGGCCCTTGGGCACGTGATCGCAGAAGACGTGCGCGCGCCTCGTCCCGTGCCATTGACCGACAATGCCGCCGTCGACGGCTATGCGTTTTCACATGATGCTTATGAGACCGCAGGCGGTTGGTTTCCCGTTGTTTCCCGCATTGCCGCAGGTGACACCGCGCCCATCGCCCTTCCATCCGAAGGGGCCGCTCGGATTTTCACTGGCGCTCCGATGCCCGCAGGCGCGGACACGATCGCGATGCATGAAGACTGCGAAGCGCACGAACAAGATGGTACGGCGTTTGTTGCGATCCCACCCGGTTTGAAAAAGGGCGCGAACTGTCGCCAGGCCGGGGAAGATGTTAGGAAAGACGCCCTTCTTTTCAGTGCAGGCCGCATCTTGTCACCGCCGGATATCGCAGCCCTCGCGTCTATTGGTAAGGCGACCGTTACCACATTCAAACCTGTGCGAGTTGCCGTCATTTCGACGGGCGACGAGCTAATCATGCCCGGAACTGACATCATGGATGGGCAGGTTTATAACTCAAACGGGCCGCTTTTAGAGAGCCTACTCAAGCCCCTGCCGGTCAATGTCACCAATGTCGGCATCCTTCCAGATGATCTTACTGAGATAACAGAAAAACTTGAAATGCTCGGCGCGACCTTTGACGTCATCCTCACAACCGGTGGCGCAAGTCGAGGCGAAGAAGACCATGTCTTGACCGCTCTCGACACCGTCGGGCGGCGGCATATGTGGCAGCAAGCGATTAAACCCGGCCGACCCATGACATTCGGACATGTGGGGCGTGCCGCCTTTATCGGGCTTCCGGGCAACCCCGTCGCGGCTTTTGTGTGCTTTCTTCTTTATGCACGGCAGGTCATTCTGGCGCTCGGTGGCGCGGAGTGGCGAGACCCGGTGCGCTTTCCCCTGCCCGCAGGTTTCAACATTGAAAAGAAAAAGCCGGATCGACGGGAGTTTCTACGCGGCATTCTCTCCGAGGACGCGGGCAACCTCGTGGCTGACAAATTCGAACGGGACGGATCAGGCCTGATCACAGGTCTCCGTGAGGCGGACGGCCTTATTGAAATTCCGGAAGAAATCACCTCCATTGCGCGCGGAGATGTGGTGCATTTCATCCCCTTTTCAAATTTCGGCTTTTAGTGCACGCGCATTGCATACAGTTGGGTATTACACACTGTTGCCATTGTCCGGCGGCTGTGAAATGACGGGGCATTATTTTTCGAAGGAGTGAGCGTTCATGGCGAAAGCGGCATTTATCGGACTTGGCGTGATGGGATATCCAATGGCTGGATATCTTGCACAAAAGGGTGGGCATGACGTTACGGTCTATAATCGGACCACAGCAAAGGCCGAAAAGTGGGTTCAGGAGTATGGCGGACAGTTCGCCACGACGCCAAAAGACGCCGCTGAGGGTGCTGATTTTGTCTTTTGCTGTGTCGGAAACGACGAGGACCTGCGCTCAGTGACGACGGGCGCAGACGGTTGCGTTCAATCACTCAAGGCAAGCGCTGTTCTCATCGACAACACAACCGCGTCAGCCGATGTTGCCCGTGAACTTTATGCTGCGTGCAAGGCCGTCGGAGCGGGCTTTGTCGACGCTCCCGTGTCGGGCGGCCAAGCGGGTGCGGAAAACGGCGTTCTAACCGTGATGTGCGGTGGTGATGAAGAGGATTTTGCCAAAGCCGAGCCCGTCATCATGAATTTTGCCCGCGCGTGTAAACGCATGGGTGATGCGGGGGCCGGTCAGCTCACCAAAATGGTCAATCAGATTTGCATCGCCGGGCTCGTTCAGGGACTTTCGGAAGGGGTGGCCTTTGCCCAGAAGGCTGGCCTCGATACCGAAGCGGTGTTCGACGTGATCTCCAAAGGTGCCGCAGGATCCTGGCAGATGGAAAACCGTCACCAGACCATGGCCAAAGACGAGTTTGATTTTGGCTTCGCGGTGGACTGGATGCGCAAAGACCTCGGCATCTGCCTCGCTGAGGCCAATAACAACGGCGCGCATCTGCCGGTGACGGCGCTTGTGGACCAGTTCTACAGCCAGATCCAAAAACGCGGCGGCAACCGATTTGACACATCAAGCCTGATTACGCTTTTGCGGGACTAGGGTTCAGACCGAGCGGCGGGTGGTTGATTCAGCCCTCCGCCTTCTCGCCTTTGGTGTTTGAGACAGGAATGTAATCAAGCGGCAGTTCGGTCGTGAACTTGATCTGTTCCATGGCGAAGGTGGTCGAGACGTCCGAGATATTGATCTTTGAAATGAGCTTTTTGTAAAAGACATCATAAGCAGCGATGTCTGGCACGACGACCCTCAACAGGTAATCCACCTGCCCGGCCATGCGGTAAAACTCAACAACCTCCGGAAATTCGCTGATGAGTTCGGCGAACCGCTTAAGCCAGTCATCGGAATGTTCGCTTGTCGTGATCGATACAAAGGCCGTAACGCCAGCATTGACGCTCGCGGGGTCCAAAAGAGCCACGCGCCGCTTGATGACCCCGTCTTCTTCCATTTTCTGAATGCGCCGCCAACACGGTGTCGTCGACAGACCAACGCGCTTTCCAATTTCGGCGACGGATACGGTCGCGTCGTGCTGAATGATGGACAGTATCTTGCGATCAAGACGGTCAAGCATTGAAAAATTCTTTCTCAGATATCACGAAATGGACAGGTTACTCCCAACACATAAACAGTTTTCGAGCGTTTTTAAAATTATTTTGCGCTTTCCCAGGACATCAAACGTGAAACCTCCGATCGCAGGACTGGAAGAAGCTCAAGCTCAAACCAGGGATTTTTCTTCAGCCACGCATTGTTGCGCCAAGAGGGATGCGGCAGTGGCAACACTTTCGGATTGCGCGGCAAGTTGAGCAAAGCGCGCCACTCGGACACCGTTTCGGTTAACGTTCGACGGCGCTCAGTGCCCAAATGGTAAGCCTGGGCGTATTGCCCAATGACCAAAACGAGTTCGAGCTGCGGCATGAGGTCGAAAACCTGATCGTGCCATGTGCGCCTGCATTCAGGACGTGGCGGGAGGTCACCGCCCTTGGCGTCAAGACCGGGAAAACAAAACCCCATGGGGACAATTGCAAGCTTGGCTTTATCGTAAAACGCGTCTTCTGACACGCCCATCCAGTCGCGCAACCGGTCACCAGATGGGTCAGTGAAGGGCATGCCTGATGCGTGAACCCGGGTTCCAGGTGCCTGACCTGCAATACACAACCGCGCCGTCGAAGACAGGCGGACCACCGGGCGCGGTTCGTGGGGCAAAGGCTCACCGACTGGCGATGTCACACACAATCGGCAGGCGGCAATCTCCTGAGCGAGCACGTCAACGTCGCGCGACTTGTTCACTCTTCCCAATCCCTTGTCTCAGCTTCACAATTTCGATCCTTCGGATTGCGGCAAAACGATTTTTTTACCTCGTTCCTCAGGCTGATCTTAAGCCTTCTGGGGCAAATTGCGATGAGGTTAGGGGAAAGCCTGTCCGTGGGAACCTAGAATGGGCGATACAAATACGATGGATCCGGCGGTTTCCGCAGCGAGCAACCGTGTGCGCAGTAATTCCGCGCGCGCAGTGCGCAAAAAAGCGCTGTCGAAAACGATCCGAGACACGCGGGAGATGCTGACGACGGAAGACGGCATCTCGATCGCCTTTGATAAAGATCTGATCTTCGCCCACGCACGCAATATTCGCGCTGCGTCCATCGTTCTGCCGACCCTTACCGTCCTCATCGGCTTTATCAGCGTCGCCTGGCTGAACTACTTTTGGGTTTTGACATGGCTTGTCTGTGCTCTCTTGTCTCAGTCACTCGTCATCGTGCTCAACGGACGACTGCTGCGGGAAAGGCCGTCGAAACCTGAGGATGTCGCCCGCTGGCGCAGGAATCTCATATGCGGAGATCTCTTGTGCGGCATCGTGTGGTCGACTTATATGATCATACCGGAAACGGCGAGCTCCATGAGCCTGCCGGTGTTCAGCTTTGCAACGCTTTTGATCGTCGTCGCCATTTACTCATTCGCCGCAGCACCGGTGTTTGTCGGCATGCTGTCGATCACTGCGCCGATCACGATGGCGTTGTTCCTGAAATTCAGCCTCAATAAGACACCTGAAGAAGTGATGATGGCGGGTCTGTTTGCGGCCGCGCAGCTGCTTTTCATCCTCGTGGCACGGCAGGTCCGCGACGCCCTTGTGCGGTTGTTTGAAACCCGCGCTGAAAAAGACGTTCTCATCGTCGATCTCGAAGAAGCAAAATCCATATCGGAAGATTCGCGACGTCGGGCGGAAGAAGCAAACCTTGCGAAGTCACGCTTCCTCGCGACCATGAGCCATGAACTGCGCACACCACTCAACGCGATTTTGGGTTTTTCGGAAGTCATCAAGGAAGAACTTCTGGGGCCTTTGGAGAACCCGTCCTACAAGGAGTATGTCACGGATATCCATTCGAGCGGCCAGCATTTGTTGAACCTCATCAATGAGATTTTGGACCTGTCGCGCATAGAAGCCGGAAAGTATGAACTGGCGGAGGATGCAGTTTATCTGTTTGACATCGTGGAAGACTGTCAGACGCTGATGCAACTGCGCGCCAAGAGCAAAGACCTGACGGTTCAAATCAACGGCGAGGAAAACATGCCCCGCATGTGGGCCGATGAACGCGCCATTCGGCAGATCGTTTTGAACCTGATGTCGAACGCGATCAAGTTCACGCCCCGGGGGGGTGAGATCATGGTCAATGTGGGCTGGACCAGCGGCGGGGGGCAATACATCAGTGTTCAAGACAACGGTCCCGGAATCCCGGAAGAGGAAATCCCAGTCGTGCTCTCGCAGTTTGGCCAGGGGTCGATCTCTATCAAAAGCGCAGAACAGGGAACCGGGCTTGGCCTGCCCATCGTTCAGGCGCTTGTTAACATGCATGGCGGCACATTTGATTTGAAATCAAAGCTGCGGGCGGGAACCCGCGTCACCGTCTCTTTGCCACGCAACCGCGTTATGGAGGCGCTCGCACCGCTTGAAGCGATCGCATCGCAATCGGTGGCGTCCGTCTCTGGACAACGGATTGTAGCCCGCAAAACGGCCTGATCACCAAACGGACGACGCGTCAGCCGTCTGCCGTTGGAACCTTTGCTTCGTCAAACGTGGCCATACCGGTATGAGTTTGAGCGGCCGCCTTGACGAGGCCTGCGGCCAGCGCCGCCCCCGTTCCCTCCCCGAGCTTCATGCCGAGATCAAGAAGGGGCGTATGCCCAAGCTTTTCAAGCACCATCGAATGTGCTGGCTCCGCCGAGCGGTGGGCGAAGAGGCAGTGGTCGATGCTGTCAGGCCTCATGGCATGAAGAATGGCGGCTGCAGATGTCGCCACAAAGCCATCGACAATGACTGGAATACGCTGGTGACGGGCTGCGATGATCGCACCGACAATCGCCGCAATTTCGCGCCCCCCGATCATGCGAAGAACGTCAAGCGCGTCACCGTCTTGACGGATCTCGTGTTCCACCCGCTCCACGCCCGCTTTAACAGCCGACACTTTGTTTTGCAGACCAGCCTCATCAACGCCGGTGCCAGGGCCGACCCAATCTGGCGCATCGCCGCCGTAAAGCGCATGAAAAATCATCGACGCTACTGTGGTGTTGGCAATTCCCATTTCGCCGACACACAAGAGGTCTGTTCCACCAGCGATCGATTCCATTCCAAATGCTATTGTCGCGGCGCATCCGTTTTCATCAAATGCATCTTCCTCGCAGACATCAGGCGTTGATACTTCAAGTGCCAGATCAAAGATCTTGAGCCCGAGATTGTTCGCGATGCAAATCTGATTGATCGCCGCCCCCCCAGCTGCGAAATTTTCGACCATGGCCTGCGTAACGCTTTGCGGATAAGCCGACACACCACGCTTCGCCACTCCGTGATTGCCCGCAAAGATTGCCACAAGCGGTCTTGAGATGACCGGCTTCGGGTCTCCCTGCCAGGCTGCGAGCCACTCCACGATCTCTTCCAGCCGCCCGAGTGATCCGGCGGGTTTTGTCAGTTGCGCATCCCTTGATCGAACGGCGGCGACGGCTTCAGCATCAGCGCTCGGCATCATTTTCAGAAGGTTGCGGATATCATCGAGGGGAGCGTTAGAGGGCGTCATTGTGTAGTCCTGAGGTCAGTCGCATCGAGCGCACGGCGGAGGAAGACGGTACATGATCCGAATCGCTTTCGCACATCGTCCAGATTTCGTATAGCGTTCGCATTCGTTGCTACCCAAGTCGGTTGGTCGCACGAGATACATGTTTCCCATGGAAAAATGGAGCAAAGCACGTTGGAAGACGCGAGAATGCGACGGGAAGTTGAACACTCACAGGCCATGCACGCACATCCGCCCTTTTCAACCAGCGCACGTGACATTGCGTTGTGCTTTCAATTTCTGTCTCGCATTCCGCTGCCGGAGGCTCTCGTATCCCACGACAAGCCGGATTTCACCCACGCATCGTGGGCCTTTCCTGTTGCTGGAGCCTTGATCGCCGTTCCGGCACTCGCAACGGTCCTGATCGGTTACCTTCTTGCGCTGCCCATTTCGATGATCACAGCGCTTGCCATCGTCGTTTTGGTCTTCACGACTGGCGGCTTGCACGAGGATGGCGTGGCGGATGTCGCCGATGGTTTCGGCGGCGGCCATACGAAAGACCGTAAGCTCGACATCATGAAAGACAGCCGTGTCGGCGCTTATGGGGTGATCGCGCTCGCGCTCATCTTCGGCCTACGCTTCACCGGATGGAGTTTCATCGCATACGAGTCGCTTTTTCTCTTCTCGGCAGGCCTCATTGCCTCACAACTGATGTCACGAACCGCGCAAGTGCATCTTTGGCATGGTCTGCCGTCAGCACGCGAGGGGGGGCTTGCCCAATCTGTCGGACAGCCATCGGCATCCGCCCGCAATCTCGCGGCCGTGATCGGTGTCTTTACAACGATTGCGCTGATCTTGAGTTTCGTCGACATGATCAGGCTGGTGGCCGCCCTCTTGTTCGTGGGTTTTGTGACGTGGGCGTTTATGATCATTTGTCGACGGCAAATCGGCGGGCATACGGGTGACACAATCGGCGCCGTGCAGATCATCGCCGAGATTGCATTCATCATCGGGCTTCTTACATTCTCAGCATAATCATGGCTCTGCACAGACCCCCCTCCTCCGCAAACGAAATCGACGATGAAAGCAGGATCTCTGACCCCTGCGTCAAAATCTGCGTTCGTGATCGGGAAAGTGACATCTGTCTTGGATGTGGTCGCACGGGCAAGGAAGTGAACGACTGGACGAAGCTTTCAAGACCGGCGCGCGCCATAATCGTCCGCGACCTCGACAAGCGGTTGCAAGCGTTGAGCGACAAACGGCGTGCAAAACGCAGCGGGCGACGGGGTCGCCTCGGGACGCAGTCATCGCAGAACCAGGGAAAGGACTGACATGCGCGGCGGCTATGCCCTTGCTGTTTTTCTTGGCCTCATCGCCATCACCCTTGTCGTTCTCCTCGCGTTCGGTCGGGATGGAGAGGTTTTCGGCTTAGACGCTGACACCTTCGCCAATATGAGTTATCTCGCCATTGTCGGGCTGCTCGTCGCATCCGCCTTCACATTCAGGGGCCAACGTCTCGGCAACCTTGTGCGAGATGCCGCAATTTGGGGCGGAATTATTCTTGTTCTCGTCGCCGGATACGCATTCAAAGACGAGGTTTCGAAAGTCTGGCAACAGGCTTACGCGGGCCTGGTGCCCGGAAGCCCGGTCTCACTGGACAATGGAACGGTGCGCATCTTGCGCAACAGCCGGGATGATTTCACAGTCAAAGCGCGCGTGAATGATGCGCCGGTTGACTTCATCTTCGATACCGGTGCGAGCGCAGTGGTCCTCACTTTTGATGACGCTCGCAGGGCCGGATATCTGCCGGAGCGGATGGCATTTACAGTCAGTGTTCAAACGGCGAATGGCAGGACGACCGCCTCGCCCGTCACAATCGACAGTCTGAGTGTCGGATCGATTGAACGGCGCAACATACCAGGCCTGGTCGCGCGGGAAAATGATCTCACCGTCAGCCTTTTGGGACGAACGTTTTTAGATGAGCTCTCATCCTTCACGGTCGGCGGCGATACGCTGGAACTGCGAGACTAGGTTTAAGCAGCTCTTGCCACATGCGATAAATCAACGGCAGCAAACGCGCGGGCGATGACCGACGGGTCAGCATTTGTCAGCCTTGCTTCTTCTGACAGGATTTGCCGGTAGCGCCGCGCGCCCGGAATGCCGGAAAACAGGCCGATCATGTGCCTCGTTATTGCCGATAGCCTTTCGCCACGAGCCATTTGCGCGTCCGCATACTCTTCCATGGTGCGGATGAGCTTTTGCCAATCCACCGGGTGGGTTGGCGCACCGTAAATCTCACCGTCCACAGCAAGCAAAATCGAGGCGTTCTGATAAGCAGCACGCCCGAGCATCACGCCATCCACGAGGTTCAAATGGCGTTTTGCATCTTCAACAGAGGCAATCCCACCATTGATGCCGATGAAGCATTGTGGCAAGCGTTGTTTCAGTCGATAGACGCGGTCGTAATCCAGAGGCGGGATATCCCGGTTTTCTTTCGGGCTCAAACCCTGAAGCCACGCCTTGCGCGCATGCACCCAAATCGCGTCGACCGGCGCTCTCAGCACGTGATTGGCAAGGTCATCCAGCGCCCGTTCGATATCCTGATCATCGACACCAAGACGGCACTTCACGGTCACGGGCACCGAGACGACCTCTCTCATGGCCGCCACGCAATCCCCGACCAGAGCCGGCGTCGTCATCAGACACGCGCCAAACGTCCCGTTTTGCACCCGGTCGGAGGGGCACCCGACATTGAGGTTGATCTCATTATAGCCCCAGTTTTCACCAGCTTTTGCGGCAACCGCCAGCTTTTGCGGATCGCATCCGCCGAGTTGCAGAGCAAGCGGCATCTCGTCCTTTGAGAACCCGAGCAAACGGTCGCGGTCGCCATGGATTACCGCATCAGCCGTCACCATTTCCGAATAGAGAAGTGCATTGCGCGTCAACTGGCGATGGAAAAACCGGCAATGGCGATCCGTCCAATCCATCATCGGCGCGACGGCGAATATCTTCTCTCGGTTTTCTAGCGTGGGGCGACACATGAACAACATCAAACGGCTGGTGGCAATTGTGCGGACATGCCTATCATAATTTCGTGGTTTACTGGAAATCGTCTCCGAAAACAAAGCCGACTGTCGTCTTTGGGGTTAAACTCCCACCATCGAATAGGCAGAACTCCGCAAGTGCATAGGAGTGTGACGTTTTCCACACCCGCCAAGCTGTCATAAATCTGACATCAAAACGAAATCGTAGCGCAACAATCGAGCCCTAAAGAGCCATCAAACAGTGGGGATGGCATGCTGCAAATTAATAAGCTGCGTAAGCAATTTGGTGATGTCGTCGCGGTCAACGACGTCTCCTTTGGCATTGAAGGTCCATCATTACTCGGAATCATCGGACGATCCGGTGCTGGTAAATCCACCCTTCTTCGGATGATGAACCGGATGACGGAAGCGACATCCGGGGAAATGCATGTCAATGGCGAGAACATTCTCGACCGACGGGGCGCAAAAAAACTTGCGTGGCAAAAAGACTGCGCAATGATTTTTCAGCAGTTTAACCTCGTTCCACGTCTCGATGTTCTGACAAATGTCATTCTCGGACGGCTGAATAAGCAGTCAGCCCTTCGGTCGACGCTCAAGATCTTCACGAAGGAAGAGCGGTACGAGGCATTGCGCTTGCTCGACAGGTTTGGAGTTGCGGAGACCGCACTTCAGCGGGCGGAAACCCTCTCCGGCGGGCAGCAGCAGCGCGTCGCGATTTGCCGCGCCATGATGCAAAAGCCGAAATTCATTCTGGCGGATGAACCGATCGCGTCTCTCGACCCGCTCAATGCACGCCTTGTGATGGAAGCGTTGGAAACAATCAACAAGGAAGAAGAGATCACTGTCATCTGCAACCTGCACACACTCGACACCGCGCGGACCTATTGCGACCGGATCATCGGCATGCGCGCGGGCAGCATCGTGTTTGACCAGCTGCCGGATCGCCTGACCGATCAAATGGCGCGGGAAATCTATGGAGCCGAGGCCGATGAAGCCTTTGAGGGCTCCATCACATCGACTTCTTTGGCGGGCGAAACGCCTCCACTGAAAGCTGCCGGCTGAGCTGGCATCAAACAACGCTTGAACCAAGCGCACACAAACGGGAGACATCAATGTTTGGCAAAACGTTCAAAGTTATTGCCGCAGCGACAACGGCGCTTTTTGCGTCCGCAACGCTCGCTACGGCTGCTGACTACACAGGTCCGAAAATGGACTTCAGCAAAATCCAACCTGAGTTCCGCATCGGCTTTCTCGGCGATGAGTCCGCTCAGGACATCCTGACGCGCAACTCATGCCTTCAGGACTACATTCAGGCTGCTTACCAGGTGCCTGCCAAAATGTTCACGTTCAAAGACTATGCTGGCACGCTTGAATCGCTCCTCGGCGGCAACCTTGACTACGCTTGGCTTGGATCTTCGGGCTATGCAGGTGTTTATCTCGAAGACCCTGAAGCTGTTGAACCCGTTCTGACCCGCATGCAGCCAACAGGCGACACCGGCTATTATTCCGTTATGGTCGCGCGCAAGGATTCAGGCATCAAAACGCTTGACGACGCCAAAGGCAAGAACCTCGGCTTTGCTGACCCGAACTCCACATCGGGCTTCCTGATCCCATCCATTGAGCTCACTGAAGCACCTTACAGCCTCAACCTCGACAAAGACTTTGCGTCCACACAGTTCATGGGTGGCCACGAAAACGGCGTTCTCGGCGTTTTGAACAAAGACATCGACGTTGCCGTGACTTGGGTTTCTGGCGTTGGCGAATGGAACGAAGGCTATTCATCAGGCAACCTCCGCAAGATGGTCGACAAAGGCATCTTGAACATGGATGACATCGTTCAGGTCTGGTCTTCGAAGCTGATCCCGAACGGCCCGATCGTCATGCCGAAAAAGCTTCCACAAGAAGCAAAAGACGTCATGGTTGGCATGAAACAGTGGATCCAGAAAAACGATCCTGAGTGCAACGAGAACATTGCAAACGGCGAGATTCGCGGTTGGATCCCTGTTGAGCACTCCTTCTACGAAGTGATCATCAAAGCTCGTAAAGCGAAAATCGAAAGCAACTAAACACGTTGTTTTTAGCGGACCGGCGGGCCTCTGCGCGCGCCGGTCTCGATTTTTGTGCGATCATTATCAACTCATTGCCAGAGCGTATTCATGTCAGCTCAAACTGCAGCCCTTCCCGCGCATTTGCAGGTTTTGGAGGACAACCTCCACAAGATGGCGCGTCAGCGGACGGTCTATACGCTGCTTGGCATCGGGATCACCGTCCTGATCATCGCGACAGGCGTTAAAGTCGCTAACGATTACAATGCCGGCAGCTTCAGCCGCGGGATAACGAATTTCTTCGACTACCCTGTCGATATGATCTCAGAAGCCTGGGAGCGGGGTTGGGACTGGCCGCCTCTTCTTTTGAAGCATTTTCCCGAGCTCCTCTCGACGATCAATATGGCGCTGTTTTCGACGTTTATCGGCTTTTGCTTCGCCGTCGTGCTCAGCTGTTTCGCCAGCAAAAACCTCATCAAAAACCAGGTCATCGTTCAAACCACACGCCGCTTTCTCGATATCTGCCGTTCGTTCCCTGAACTCGTGATCGCGATGGTGTTCTTATACCTGATGGGCAAGAATCTGCTTCCGGCAGTGATTGCGATCTCGATCCATACAACGGGTGCGCTCGGCAAACTGTTTTCCGAAGCAATCGAGAATGTCGACATGAAGCCCGTGGAAGGGTTGCAATCGGTCGGCAGTTCGTGGATGGCGCGGGTCCGTTTCGGGGTTCTGCCTCAGGTTCTGCCGCATTTCTTTTCCTACGCGCTCTTGCGCCTTGAAATTAACGTTCGAGCCTCGACAATTTTGGGATTTGTCGGCGCGGGCGGCATCGGCGAGGCGCTTTCCACCGTCATCCAGTGGCGCTACGGCCATGAAATCGTTGCCATTATCGTCCTGCTCGTTCTGACGATCACGGCCATCGATTACTTGTCCGGCTTCCTGCGCGGCAGAATCATCGGAGACGCGAAATGAGCGTTTTGACCCTCGCCGACAGTGCCCTTGCCACGAAACGCGCCGAGATCGATGCGGCTGCGCGTCGCCGCACGATCTGGCTGATTGCAAGCTTTGCCATCATTTTTGGCTATCTGGTCTTCTCGTATTTCTATTTCGACCTCGCGAGCGCTGCGAAGAAATGGAGCCCCGAGCGGGCTTCGCTCTTCGTCCTCGACACCTATGCCCATAAAGATCACGTTTCCATGCGCTGGAAAGAGCCGGACAAGATCGACGTGGCTTTCGAAGGAGGCTTCCGTCACAAATACGATCCGCCGCCCGCCTGGTTCGTCGAAAATCCACAGACCGGCGGGCGCACGGTGAATTTCGATAATGGCGGCAGGATCACGTTTTTCGACGACCATGTGGTGATGAGCGACTGGCCGAAGGCTGAGCAGGACTACGTGTTCCGGCGCGATGCGGAGGGCAAACCCTATGTGGAGGGGTTTGCCGACCGACCGGACGAACTTCCGTCCTGGATGCGCGCGACGGAAAACAAAGTTGAAGTACGCCCATCGCTTTACGAGCGTCTTCAGGTCTACACGTCAAAGGTGGAAGTGCACCGCTACGAAATCGGCTGGAAGTATTTCTGGTTCGATTTCGATAGCCCGCTCAAAGATTACAGCCTGTTTCAGGCCATTGGCACGATCTTCAGCGGCGAGCGCATTGATCCGGAACAGTCCAACGCATCGCTCGTCCTGAACGAGTTTTTGGAAAACGACATCTGGCTCCACAATACGGTTCTGTTTTCACTGGTCGAAACCGTTTTGATGGCTCTTCTTGGAACGATGATTGCCTCAATTGTCAGCCTGCCGCTCGCCTTTATGGCCGCGAAAAACCTGACACCCCTACCCGGCTTGCGTTTCGTGCTCAGACGGTTTTTCGATTTCCTGCGCGGAA